>CACWYF010000304.1:1221-2582 GCA_902765035.1 uncultured Eubacteriales bacterium | reverse complement strand
TGTATCCGTGTTGTCCCATGCAACTGCAAGCAGTGCTGTCTTCTTGTGCATCGAAGTCAGTTCCATCGTGAAGCTGTAGAATCTGTCCACGCACATCTTAAGCGGAGCCGGCCAGTTGTAGTAGTAGACAGGCATTACAAATACGATCATGTCAGTCTTGGCTATAAGCGGCTTCAGCTCATTTTCGTAATCATCATTCAGCACGCATGCACCCGACATACCGCAGTGCCCGCAGCCAAGACATGGCTTGATGTTCTTCCTGATCACGTTATATACAGTGACCTCGTGTCCGTTCTCCTCTGCTCCGCGGATGAATTCATCTGCCAGCATGTTGGATGAGCCTTTGATGTTGCCGCTGCTTTCAAGTACTAATATCTTCATTTCAGTTCCCATCTCAAGTTGCAATATCGCTGTTAATCCAATAATACCATATCATCAATGAATTTGTTTACCATCCTGACAGCCGGAAAGGACTCACATGTGGTAAGATTGGAATAAAGAGGAAGACTATGAAAATACATGTATTGCATTGCGGATATATAAGAGTTGCTGACTGCGTCCCTTCCGGGAGCAGCAATAGCGCAAGAGATCTCGGACGTGCCCTGACGATGCCGGACAGCAGGCGCGTAACACTTCCTGTAAGTGTGTACCTGATTGAGCACAAGAGCGGACTCTATCTTGTTGATACAGGCTGGAGCAGAGATATAAGTCCTGAAGGAGTGTATTCAAGAAAGGCTGCGGAGAATGTGTTGCCGTCTTATCTTGTGCGGATGTATCACCCTTATGTTCCGCAGGGCATGGCCGTTCATGAGCAGCTTGACTCCATGGGTATAAGGCAGGAGGACATCGCTGCCGTCCTCATAACCCACTTCGATGCCGATCATGTGTCAGGGCTCAGGCACCTAAGCAGAGTCAGCAGGAAAATTATGCCCGAGGAAGAACGCTATTGGGCGGTCAGGACCAAGTACAGTGTTAGGCAGCCTGATGATCTGTGGGATTTCCCAGGTACGGAGTATCCGTACTACAGAGGATACCTGCTCGGTCCTGATGACCGGGCAGTGGATATAACCGGAGATGAGAGCCTCATGATGGTCAAGCTCTCCGGTCATACCGACGGGCAGGCCGGCATCCTGATAAGAAACGGCAGCCGCTATGCACTGCTGGCAGCTGATGCAGCCTATTCATCGTATAACTGGGAGACCATGACGCCTCCGGGCCTTGGCGCCGACAGGGGTTCCCAGTTCAGATCCCTTAAGTGGCTATCTAAAACAGCTGCAGATCCTTCATGTGTGAAGGTGCTCTGCAGCCATGATCCTGAAGTCAGGCCGGGAGTCATAGAAATATAGGTCTCTTGCATCCGG
>CACWYF010000304.1:0-1194 GCA_902765035.1 uncultured Eubacteriales bacterium | reverse complement strand
ATACTCAAGCTCGTCCTCCCAGCTCTGGACTCCGTGCCTGACGTATCTGACCTTCTTCCTGTAGTGTGCCTCGCGCCGCATCCCGCAGTTCTCCATCGCCTTCCATGAGGCAATATTGTCAGGGTTGCAGAGCGCTGAGACACGGTGCACGCCAATGGTGTCGAAGGCATAGTCTATCATTGCCCTTGTCATTTCCGTAGCAAGATGCTGCCCCCAGTACGGCTGCAGCAGGAGCCATCCCAGCATTGCAGTATCCGTCTCCTCATCCATGTGGAATCTCGCACGGCCTATCTTCTGCTGAGTTTCCCTGAGTATCACTGCCATCTCGCAGCTTACAAGAGGCACTTCATCCCAGTCGGATACTATCCTCTCAAGATGCTTTCGTGCCTGCTCTTCGTCCATGATATCATTCGGCATGTATCTGAGTATCTCTTCGTCAGAGTACAGCCTGTAGATAATGTCAAAGTCATCCATCGTGAACGGACGCAGCATCAGTCTCTCAGTCTCAATGATCATGCCCGTATGCCCCCTATATAGTCACATTCACCCAGCACACCGGATCGGACAGCTTCTCGAGCTCATCAACAGTGAGCTCGACGACCGAGTCCTCTCCGCCTATTCCCGGGAACACGGTCTCCCCAATATGCTTTCTTATTGACAGGTCAAGGTACAGCCTTGCAGTGTCCTTGAGGCAGAATGGATTGATCGTCCCGGCAATGTGACCTACGAGCTCTTCAGTCTGCACTGCAGGCAGCATGGTCGGCCTGAAGCCGAACACGTCCCTGAACTTGCCGTTATTGACTCTGGCCCTGCCGGATGCGATCACAACAACGGCTGTTCCGCCCTTGCCCTTGAATGCGAGGCCCTTGCATATCCGGTCCACGTCAACACCGAGAGCGACAGCTGTGCTCTCAGCAGTTATATCTGTATTCTTGAAGTCTATTATCCGGTCTTCCATCCCCTTGCCGGCGAGGAATTCACGGCATTTCGCTTCTGCAGTGTTCACTGTTCAAGCTCCTTATACTCCGAGTGCCTCGATCGCACGTGTGCATGCGCTGTAAGCGAGGGTCTTGGCGTTCTCTATTGCCATCTCTTCTTCTGAGAGTTCAGGTGCCGGCGCAGCTTCCATCTCAGCATCAGCGACCAGCGCCACAGCCTGCTCTGCATCCTGAGCCGGCATCTCAGCTGGCTTCA
>CACWYF010000303.1 GCA_902765035.1 uncultured Eubacteriales bacterium | reverse complement strand
CAGACAGATCATCAATGATTACATGTTCACAGTAATGGGCGAAGAGCCGCTCGATCCGTCACTGCTCGACTTTGACGATATCGACAGCTGGTAGAAAGGAGGCCGTTCATGAAGGCAAAGAAATTCATTAAGAGGACACTCGGTCTTGCAGCTCTTGCATATGCCGGTCTGTTCTGTGTATTCTACTACGACCTCGACGGCAAGCTGCTTTACTACGTTGTTGAGCCGTTCATGAAGAATCACTTCGACAACATGGAGAAGAGAGATCCGCATACAGTTCCGTATGAGCAGATCGACGGTGAATACATGAAACTACAATAAGAAAGAAGTTATAACAATATGAAGAAGAAGTTTAAAGCCGAATCCCAGCGTCTGCTGGATATGATGATCAACTCGATCTACACGCACAAGGAGATATTCCTCCGTGAGATCATTTCCAATGCTTCAGATGCCATCGACAAGATGTGCTATCTGGCTCTTACTGACAAATCCGTCGGCATGAGCAGAAGTGATTTTGAGATCATAATCACTCTCGACAAGGAGAACCGTACACTTACGGTCAGCGACAACGGGATCGGCATGAACGAGGAAGACCTCGAAAAGAATCTCGGAACCATAGCTTTCTCAGGCAGCAAGAAATTTGCCGAGGAAGTTGAGAAGGCAGATAAGGAAAAATCAGGTGCGGCAAGCCTTGCCGACCAGGTGGACATCATCGGACAGTTCGGTGTAGGTTTCTACTCCGCATTCATGGTAGCCGACAAAGTCGAAGTCGTTACTAAGAAATACGGCGAAGACAAGGCGTACAGATGGGTGTCCGAAGGAGCCGGCGGCTATACGATCGAAGAGGCTGAGAGAGACGGGCATGGGACTGACGTCATCATGCACATCAGAGAGGACGGCGAGAGTACAGCCAGTACATGAGAGAGTACCCTATATACAAACTCGTGAAGAAGTACTCCGACTACATCCGCTTCCCGATCAAGATGCTGATGCCTCATCCTCAGATCAAGGAAGGCTCTGATCCTGAGAATCCTGAATTTGAAGAGGTCTTCGAATACGAAGTGTTCAACTCAATGGTGCCTCTGTGGCAGAGAAAGCGCGCAGACGTTACAAAGGAAGAGTATGAGGCTTTCTACAAGTCCACATTCCAGGATGACACACCTCCGCTGGAAACCATCACGGTCTCTGTCGAGGGAATGGTCAGCTATGATGCTCTGATGTTCATTCCTGAGCTGGTGCCTAACAAGTACTACACGGATGAGTTCACCGGAGGCCTGCAGCTGTACAGCTCGGGCGTCCTGATCATGGACAAGTGCAAGGATCTGCTCCCTGAGTACTTCAATTTCGTCAGAGGTGTCGTAGACTCGCCGGATCTCTCCCTCAATATCTCGAGAGAGGTGCTCCAGCATGACAGACAGCTCAGGCTGATATCCAGGAATCTCGAGAAAAAGATCCGCGGCAAGCTCGAAGAGCTTCGCGACAAGGACCGTGAGAAATATGAAAAGTTCTACAAGAGCTTTGGCAGACAGCTCAAGCTCTGTGCACTCGACGATTACGGCAAGTACAAGGATGAGCTCCAGGATTTCCTGATGTTCTACTCCTCAACTGAGAAGAGGCTGGTCACACTGGCTGAGTACGTTGAGAGAATGAAAGAGGATCAGGAGTACATCTACTATGCAGCAGGCGACAGCTTCGATGCAGTGGACAAGATGCCTCAGACAGAGATCCTCAAGGACAAGGGCATCGAGATCCTGTACTTCACAGACAGCACGGACGAATTTATCCCTGACATGATCAGGCAGTACAAAGAGAAGAAGTTCATGTCCGTCATCGACGGAGACTTCGATCTCGGCGACGGCAAGACAGACGAGCAGATGACCGAGACATTCAAGGATACCTTTGATTTTGTCAAGGAGACTCTCGGTGACAAGGTCGATGTTGTCAAGGCAACGACCAAGCTGAAGAGCCATCCGGTCGTCATCTCAAGCGGTGAGGGAATCACCTTCGAAATGGAGAAGTACTTCACTGCAGTCAATCCGGAACTCGGAATGAAGGCCAAGAGGATACTCGAACTCAACGTTGATCACAAAGCATTCCTTGCTCTTGACAGAGCAAGGCTCGACGACCCGGAAAGGGCTAAGAAGATGTGTGAAGTACTGTTCAATCAGGCACTTCTGATAGCAGGCCTCCCAATCGACGACCCTTCGGGCTACACAGATGTAGTCTGCTCATTCTTCTAGCTTCCGGCAGCCCGGGACAGCGTCCCGCAGATGCAGGTTGGCGTAAGCAAGGCAAAATCGCTTCAAAAACGTGAACAGAAAAGCAGCGACGTCACGTAAATCAAGCAATTTTGCTTCAAAAACGTGAAGAGAGAAGCTGCGATGTCACGTAAATCAAGCAGTTTT
>CACWYF010000302.1:799-2394 GCA_902765035.1 uncultured Eubacteriales bacterium | reverse complement strand
CAGAAGAAACCTATCACTAACAAACTGCTGTGGATCTTTGCTGTAGGACAGTTCGGCTGGAGCCTGCTCTCAGGAATCGTTACCAACTGGATGGTGTACTATTACACAGGCAGCCCGGACGCACAGAATCCTAACACCGGAATCTTTGCTGCAGGGATCACCCAGCATCCGATCCTGTTCAAGCTGACTCTCTTCGGTCTCGTAATGGCGGTAGGCCGTGTCTTCGACGCGATCACAGACCCGCTCATTGCCGGCTGGTCAGACCGTTCAAACTATAAGGGCGGACGCCGTATTCCGTTTATGAGGACGATAGCTGTTCCTTTTGCTCTTGTAACGATAGGGCTGTTCACACTGCCGCAGACAGGAAACGTTGTAGTCAACGATGTGGTGCTCTTCGCGCTCCTTATAATCTTCTATCTGTTCATGACAATTTTCTGTACTCCTTACAACGCTCTCATCGCAGAGCTTGGAGATACACAGGAACACCGTATCAACGTTTCAACATACATTTCGTTCACATTCATCGCAGGTCAGTCCATCTCCTTCATGCTTCCTAACGTGGCAGGAGCTCTTCAGGGAGCGTTCGGACAGGCCGGCTCAGTACGCATGGCAGTTGCTATTCTTGCGACGATCGCATGCATTGCGATGCTCGTTCCGTCTCTGTATATCAAGGAGAGGGAGTACATCGATTCCAGGCCGAGCGAAACACCTGCGTTCTCATCACTTCTCAAGACATTCAAAAACGGACAGTTCCGCCGCTTTGTGTACAGCGACGTTATATATTTCTTTGCTCTGACTCTGTTCCAGACAGGACTTGCGTTCTATGAGACCAAGCTGATGGGAATCGAGGATACATGGACATTCGTGCTCACAGCCACTATGACATTCATAAGTGTCCTGCTGTATCCGGCAGTCAACAAGCTCGCACCTAAGCTCGGCAAGAAGAAGCTGATAATCACGGGATTCTTCGGCTATGCTGTTGTATTCCTCATCACTTTCCTCTGCGGAAAGGGTCTGTACTGGGGATTCATAGTTGCAGTATGCGCAGCAGTTCCGATGGCTATCCTCGGTATCCTGCCTCAGGCATGCGTTGCTGACGTAGCTGAGCTGAGCCGCCTTGAGACAGGAGAGGACCGCAGCGGCATGTTCTTCGCTGCACGTACTTTTGCTTTCAAGATGGGCCAGGCTCTCGCAATGGTCGTGTTCACATCTATCACAGTATCGGGTACACCTGCGAGCTACCGTGCAACGGCTGCAGTCGCATTTGTGACATGTGTAATAGGAGCATGCCTGTTCTTCCTCTACAATGAGAAGATGATCCTCTCGAAGATAGAAACGATCAAGGCTGAACAGAACAAATAAAAAATAAGTGATTTGATGTTTGCTATACATCTGATATAATGGGTACGGACATCCTGACCGCGAGGTATTCCGAGCGGGAAGTTTGCGAAAATAGACAGTGCCCTGTGTGTCAGCGGCATAAATACAGTATTTTCTGCAGACTGTTTTCTTTTCGGGTGACCGGAGTGAAGACAGTCTGTTTTGTTCACAGGAGATAACGGATGCTTAAACTCGCTGTTTATGGCAAAGGCGGT
>CACWYF010000302.1:0-754 GCA_902765035.1 uncultured Eubacteriales bacterium | reverse complement strand
ACAGTTACCAGCCATCTGGCTGCAGCCTTTGCGACCCTTGGAAAAAAGGTGATCCAGATAGGATGCGATCCCAAAGCGGACTCAACTATAAACCTCCTTGGAGGAAAGGCGCAGCAGCCTGTCATGGAATACCTGAGAGACCATGATTCCGAGCCGGGCTCGATCGAAGAGATATCCCAGAAGGGGTACGGCAACATCCTGTGCATTGAGACCGGGGGTCCTACCCCGGGACTCGGCTGTGCCGGGCGCGGCATCATCGCGACTTTCAACCTTCTCGAAGACCTTGAGCTTTTCGAAAGGGAGGAGCCTGACGTTGTACTCTACGATGTCCTCGGCGACGTTGTCTGCGGAGGCTTTGCGGCACCTATACGCGAGGGCTATGCTGAACACGTCCTCATCGTTACATCGGGAGAGAAAATGGCTCTCTACGCAGCAGACAATATCTTCCGTGCTGTAGAGAATTTTGCAGACAGAGGGTATGCAGATGTTGCGGGCATCATACTTAACCGCCGCAATACACCGGGCGAGGAGGACAAGGTCAGATCGTTCGCAGAGGAAAGGAACCTTGAGATAATCGGCGATATTCCGAGAAGCGATGAGATCAATGAATATGAAGACAAGGGCATGACTGTCATCGAGGGCGATGCGGACCTGCCGGTAAGCAGGAAATTCATTGAACTTGCAGAACGACTCCTTGGAATGGAAGACAGGTAAGAACCGATATATATGATAAAAGAACCATACAGCATAACTA
>CACWYF010000301.1 GCA_902765035.1 uncultured Eubacteriales bacterium | reverse complement strand
GGGTACACAGGAGAGAAACCTGCTGGATATAGAGTTCACGCCGGATCAGGTGGACAGCAGCGACGAGCACAGGCTGCTGATGGCGCTGAGAGACTCTTCTCTTAAGGATGCCGGCATGAGGGAGCTTCTGTACCAGAGGATAAGGGAAAGCTTCCATAATGACGGGGACAGTTATGTAATACTCCTCGCATCAGATACATATGATCTTAAGAGCAAGGATGTGAAGGGCGAAGAGTGGTCGGAAGAGTCCACTGAGCAGTTTGCATATTTCCTGTGCGCGATATGCCCTGTTAAGAGCTCAAAGGCTGCTCTCCAGTATGATGCTGAGGAGCAGGAATTCAGGGGCATTTCCACGGGAACGCTGCTGGCGGCTCCTGCGCTGGGATTCATGTTCCCGGTGCTTGATGATGGCGGGGCAGACATATACAGGGCTTCATACTACTCCAAGAGCAGCGCGGATATCCACGACGAGCTGATACAGGCTCTGTTCGCTTCAGAGCAGCTGCCGATGGCCGCTGATGTACAGAAGGAGACCTTCAATACGTCTCTTGCCGATGCGCTCGGAAAGGAGTGCAGCCTGGATCTTGTTACTGCTCTGCAGGCAAGGATGTCCGTGATCGCAGAGGAGAGCAAGGAAGATGATACGGTAACTGTACCTGTGATCGCTCTTGAAGATGTTGAGGATCTCCTCGCAGACAGGGGAGTCAGCGAGGAAGGAATAGGTGAATTCAGAAAGACGGTAGAAGAGAGATTCGACGGCGCATCGGACTTCAACATCAACAACATAATCCAGAAGAAAAAATTCGAGGTAAAGACACCTGAGACCAGGATCGTGACTGAGGCTGACAATGCGCTCAGGCTCAAGACAAGGACGATCGACGGAGTCACATACATCCTCGTACCGGTAGGCGAGAGCGTAACGGTGAACGGAGTAGAGATCGCAGTCGAATTTGATGACAGTAAGGAAGAGAACTGACAGATGCTGTATATAATCAGGCACGGACAGACGGCGAAGAACAAACAGAAAGTGCTGCAGGGAAGAAGCGACCTTCCCCTCAATGAAGAGGGACGGCAGCAGTCTCTTGACGCGGGCGCAGCTAGGGTATACTCAAGCCCTCTTATTAGGGCCATAGAGACAGCGCAGCTTGCATGCGGCACGGATGATGTATTGACCGATGAACGCCTCATAGAGATGGACTACGGCCCGTATGAGGGCATGGACCTCACGTCGCCTGCACCTGAAGTGATCGCGTTCTTCATGGATTTTGCCGGAACACCCGCACCGGATGGCATGGAGCAGCTCTCATCTGTAGTTGCAAGGACCGGGGAGTTCGCCGATGAGATCATCGAAGAAGCCAGGCGCGGCAACGTAGTGATATCCACTCACGCCATAGCGATGAAAGGATTCCTTGAGTATCTTACGCCGGGCTCGGACGGAAGCTACTGGTCAAAATATGTCGGAAACTGCGAGATCTATGCAGTTCCTGTAACTGATGAGGGGTATGGGATCCCATACTCGCTTTACGCAGGAGCCGGGAGACCGGGAGAGTGACCGCTGCTTTGCATTTCAGACATTTTTCCCTCACACGTGAGAGATATCATTGTGGAATTAATGTAAAATTGCACTAAATTAAGGACTGGATTTTGTTAAACTTGACAATCGCATATATGAGTGATAACATACATAAAGCACGTCGGAAAGAAGAACCGGCGATGTTCTGAAAATGTTAGTTTTCCAACGGTTTTAAGACTTTAATCGGGAGATCTGAATGGCTTTCAGTTCAATCTTAAGCATTATCATGATTATCATCGAGCTTATTCTCGGCCTTGACATCCTTAGGGGCTGTAATGAATAGGTAGCCTTGAGTTGAATCATGATATGCACATGACTGGACAGCCGCATTCAGGCAGATAAGACAGTAGATGCAGACCCTACGATCAACTTCAGGTGATTGTAGGGTTTTCTTTATAGATAAGGAGGAAAGTATTTTGAGATTGACCGGCGCAGATATTCTGATGGAATGCCTGCTCGAGCAGGATGTCGAAGTCATATTCGGCTACCCGGGCGGCACCATACTCAATGTCTATGATGCTCTTGTCAAGTACAGGGGCAGGATCAGGCATTATCTGACAGCACATGAGCAGGGAGCTTCGCACGCAGCGGACGGATATGCGAGGAGCACGGGCAAAGTCGGAGTCGCTTTCTCGACTTCCGGCCCGGGAGCCACCAACCTTACTACCGGCGTTGCGACTGCCTACATGGATTCATCCCCGGTGGTGTTCATCTCATGCAACGTAGCGGAGAACCTCATCGGTAAGGATTCCTTCCAGGAGGTCGACAGCACAGGCATAATGCTCCCTATCACCAAGAGCAACTTCCAGATCACTGACGTGAACAAGCTCGCGGACACGGTGAGAAAGGCTTTTGCCATCGCACGGAGCGGACGTCCGGGACCTGTATTCATAGATATCCTCAAGAATGTAACCGCTGAGGAGGCTGAGTACGAGTTCATCCCACGTTCGGAGCACAAGAAAACCGGAGCTCTGCAGACTCTGTATGAGAGAAACATGGCGGACTTCAAGATCCCTTCAATAGATGAAGAGGACATCGACAAGCTGGTCGAGATGATAGGAGAGTCCGAAAAGCCTATGCTCATCTGCGGAGGCGGCGTAGTCAGAGCAAGAGCTCACGAGGAGTTCAATAAGTTCTGTAATCTCGTAGATGCTCCGACCGCCATCACAGTAATGGGCGG
>CACWYF010000300.1 GCA_902765035.1 uncultured Eubacteriales bacterium | reverse complement strand
TACTGTTGCTGCCATCTTTCTTCTTGCGTCATTCTTCAATAGTCTCTTCTGCTGCCTTGTCGTATCGCTTTGACTCCATAGAAATCTCTTTGGCTTTCGGGCGAGATGCCTCTCTAACCATTGGTGTATATGCCTCGATAATATGACGCCAATCGTTCACGGTCATATCGGGATATTGATCTCCGTACAGTTCGATAACCTCACGCTGCAATGCTGCATCACTGATGTCGGCATCCATGTGCAGACGATTGAAGATAAGGTTGCGAACATCGCGGTCATCCTCGACATTGGCCAACTTGCGCTCGTTAACGTTTTCATCGTTATCAGCCCACTTGTTGCACTGTTCCATCACAGTTTCCAGAGCCTTTTCCTGACCTTCTGGCGGGTACTTGTATTTCTTCAGCAACCGTTTCACCAGTACGCGCATCTTGGCACGAGCCGACTCCTTGCGGTTCCAGTCGATGGGCGGTTCCAGTCGATGGTACGGTTCTTCCTAAGTTGCTCAGTCAGTTCACGGGTAAGTGCCACAAACTGTTCGTCAGTATAAGCCTCACGAATGCCCTCTGGCGAACTGAGTGCGTCATAAAATGCTTTTTCCTCCACACTTAGTCCCAATTTGTTGCTTTCTTCCTCGTTCTGCTTTATTTCCGCAGCCATCTTCAGCAACTCTTCAATAACCTCTTCATTGGTGAGCATCCCTTTCAGATAGTTGGAGAGAGCCATATTTAGTAAATCAGAGAACTTTTTGCTCTGCACAACATTAGTGTGTTGGAACTGGTGGATTCTCTCTTTGAGCAACCGCTCCAGCAGTTTCACAGCCAGGTTCTTTTCCTTCATCTTACGGATTTCCTTTTGGAAGGCTTCATCAAACAGCGAGAAATCATGTTTCTTACCTCCCTTGATAGAGAGGATGTCAATGACTCCATGACTTTGGATACTCTGCTCCAATAAACGGCTGATGCGCTCATTGATGTCCTTCTTTGTCAATGGACCTTTCTGAGCCAGACGTGATAGCAACACTCGTACGGCATCCATGAAAGCTACCTCCTGCTTCTCTTGCTGAGTAATAAGTGAACGGCACAAAGTCATAGCATTGTGCAGCAACTGACTCTCCTTCATGAAATCCTTCATGCTGTCTGCCTTGTCTGGAGCCAGCATAAAGTTTACTCCATTCTTGATAATCTGGGCACGCTCTGGGTCTGATCCTTCGAAGAATCCGCTATAGTCAAATCCATGCATCAGGTCTCGGCAGATTTCCAGCTTCTCTTGGAACTTAAGCCGTGCCGTCTTGTTGATGTCAGGGTCACCAAACTGCTGGCGATCGCGCTGGGTGTAGTCTTGCATGGCCTGTTTCAATGCGCCAGCAATGCCCACATAGTCAACAATCAAACCGCCTTCCTTTTCTGGGAACACACGATTGACACGGGCGATAGCCTGCATTAGGTTATGCCCCTTCATCGGCTTATAGACATACATGGTTGCCAACGACGGCACATCAAAGCCAGTCAGCCACATGTCCACCACAATGGCAATCTTCATGGGCGAATTATCCTCCTTGAACAAGGCAGCATACTCCTTGTTCATCTTTGGCTGAATCACGTCATGCCACTCTTCCTTGTCTGTATTAGCAGCACTTGCCACCACGTGCATCATGTCCTTCCAGTCTGGTCGCAGTTCCAGCATCTTGCGGTATATCTTCACGGCGGCATCCTTATTGTAGGCCACAATCATTGCCTTTCCCGTCAGTTCCTGCTGGCGGTTCTTTTTCTCTGCCCTGTTCCGGCCGGCGCGGAGACCTCGGTCCGCTGGCTCTATTCCTTCTCCGCGGGGGAAGTGCTGTCCGGAAAGGGAATGGACGACGTCCGGGAATTTCTGGACGCGGTTCAGCTGTCCCTGACCTCGCAGGAGGAGGCCGGCGGCTCTGCCGGACAGGCGGAGCTGATTTCCTATGGGAAGCCGGTGTTCACCCTGACAGGCCGGCTCTCGGCCGGCGGAGAGGTGGGGCTGTACTGTTCCCTGACCGGAAACTGCACCCTCATGTGCCGCCGGGATCAGGTTCAGGATTTTCTCGGCACCGTGGTCCGCATGCTGGCGGAGCGGTCCATTCTGAAGGAGGACGGTCTCCTGCAGGCGGAGCGTCTCTCCGCCCGGGCGGGGGATTATCTGATCAGGAT
>CACWYF010000299.1 GCA_902765035.1 uncultured Eubacteriales bacterium | reverse complement strand
TGAAAAGATGCCGGACGCCTTTCAGAAGTGCCGGCATCATGTGTGTAATTTCTATCTCTGATCAGCTGTTGAGAATGTTCATGAACTCCTCGCCTGTGATCGTCTCCTTCTCATACAGTTGAGCTGCAAGTTCGTCGAGCTTCTCTCTGTTCTCTGTCAGGATCTGTACAGCCTTCTCATGCTGCTGCTTGACAAGTTCAACGACCTTCTCATCGATCTTAGCCTGTGTTTCAGCTGAGCATGCAAGTGAAGTGTCTCCTCCGAGATACTGGTTCTGAACTGTCTCCATAGCGACCATGTCGAAGTCATCACTCATTCCGTAACGGGTGATCATCGCTCTCGCCAGCTTGGTAGCCTGCTCGATATCGTTCGAAGCGCCGGTTGTCACTGAGCCAAATGCTACTTCTTCAGCAGCGCGTCCGCCGGTGAGAGTTGCTATCTTGTTCTCGAGCTCCTCCTTGTTCATGAGGTAGTGGTTGCCCTCATCGACCTGGAGAGTATAGCCGAGTGCTCCCGAAGTACGAGGGATGATCGTGATCTTCTGGACCGGCGCTGAATTGGTCTGCTTTGCAGCGACCAGCTGATAGGCAACTATCTTCTTCTCCTGGTCAGTAAGGATCGAATTCTTCTTCTGGTATCCTGCGATGACTACCTCGATGCTCTCCTCGAAGTCGGTCTGGCTTGCAGCCTTGCGCCCGTCGCGGACAGCTCTGAGAGCTGCCTCATTTACTATATTGGCAAGCTCAGCACCGGATGCGCCGGATGCCATTCTTGCTATAGCGCTGTAGTCGATGTTGTCCTCGACCTTGACCTTCTTGGCATGTACTTTGAGGATGGCTTCTCTTCCCTGCAGGTCAGGCAGCTCGACAGGTACTCTTCTGTCAAAACGTCCCGGTCTTGTGAGCGCAGGGTCGAGTGATTCCGGACGGTTGGTCGCAGCGAGGATGATTACTCCGCTGTTGCCCTCGAATCCGTCCATCTCAGTCAGGAGCTGATTCAGAGTCTGCTCTCTCTCGTCATTGCCTCCGAGATTTCCGCTGTTTCTCTTCTGACCGATAGCATCGATCTCATCTATGAATACGATACACGGAGCCTTCTCCTTGGCCTGCCTGAAGAGGTCTCTTACCTTGGATGCTCCCATACCGACGAACATCTCAACGAACTCAGAGCCGGACATTGAGAAGAACGGTACGTCAGCTTCGCCGGCTACAGCCTTGGCGAGCATGGTCTTACCTGTTCCCGGAGGGCCCACAAGCAGCACGCCCTTAGGCATTGAGGCTCCGATCTCACGGTACTTCTCCGGATTATGCAGGTAGTCTACGATCTCCTGAAGGTTTTCCTCTGCCTCGTCGACACCCTCGACATCGCTGAATTTGATTCCATCGGATGATTTTACATACACCTTGGCATTGCTCTTGCCCAGGTTGAACATCATCGATCCAGGGCCGCCGCCTGCCTTATCCATCATCCTTCTGCTCAGATACTGACCGAGCACAACGAAAATGATGATCGGCAGTATCCAGTTCAGAAAGAAGCTTGCCGCAGGCGACATCTCCTCAACGATCTCACTTGTGAACTCAGCTCCGGATGCGTGGAGCCTGTTGACGAGATCCGGGTCATTCATCACTCCGGTCTTATACGTCTTAGAGCCATCCTTGTTTGTGAAAAGTATCTTGTTGCTCTCTATCTGCACCTTGCCGACCTGCTGTTTCTCGGTCATGGTCATGAAGGTGCCGTAGTCAACTTCCTTGATTTCCTGTTCGGCCACCATCGGGGCGATCATGGAGTTCCACATGAACAGGATCAGGAGAGATAAGCAGCGGTTTCCGTGGTCTGTTAACCTCGTTCATAGTTATTCCTTTCTTTCATAATCTGATTAATACAGGTGAATGATAGCACCCGATCCAATCCGCTTCAATCGTCACGGACCAATATACACAGAATCTTCTAAATCCAAATAAAAAGCAGCCTTTGTATATATCCGAAGGGCGATCTCGCAGAAGAGCGGGCAACCCGTAAGGATACAAAAATGTTGCGAAAAGCTCTTCGAGAATTATCGTCTGGAAGATATATGCAAAGGCTGCTACTATTTACTTAGAATGAATATTTTTCCTTGTACTCGCTGAAGTACTTCTGGAATTCATCATCCGATCTGTAATCGTGCTTCATGTGATACTCATGCAGCTTGATTCCTTCCGGACCGGATTCGATAATATCCACGGCGATATTGCTGCAGTGATCTGAGATCCTCTCGTAGTCAGTCAGAAGATCGTTGAATACAAACCCGTTCTCAAGAGTACATTCCTGACGGCTGACTCTCTCGATGTGGTTAGCCTTGATCTCATCGCAGAGGTCATCGACCACCTCTTCAAGCGGCTCTATTCTCATGGCAAGAACTCTGTCATTCTTGATAAACGCATTGATAGTCATATCTGTGATATCACCGATCGCGTTTTCAAGTACACGGAGCTCCTTGTCAGCCATTTCAGAGAAATTGACCTTTTTATCCTGGATCTCCTGGACCGCTTCGCCGATATTTCTTGCGTGGTCGGACATTCTCTCGAAATCCGACAGTACTCTGAGGTACTTGTTGACGTCTCTTGACTGTTCATCATCGAGGTTTGCTGAAGTGATCTTGAAAATATATGTTCCCAGCTTGTCCTCGTATCTGTCGATCACGCCTTCAAGTTCGAGTACTCTCTTGAGACCTGTCTTGCTGAATTCCTGTCTGATGGCAAGAGCCTCTTTAACGCTCTCGAGCGTCTTCTCAGCCATTGAGTCGATTACGGTTCTGCTCTGAGCAATAGCCAGTGCAGGGTGGTCAAGGAATCTGGACTCGAGTCTGTCCATGTCTGCCTGCTCGGCAGCCGCCTCTTCGCTCTCCGGAAACATTGCGATAACGATCTTTTCGAGCAGTCCGATAGCAGGAGCAAGAATTATCACGACAGCCAGCCTGTAGAGAGTGTTGGTAAGAGCGATCCCAACCATCGTCATTGTCTGGTGCATGAAGCTGAATCCGATTATCGCATTAAGAATATAGAAAAGCGCTCCGACTATTACTGCACCGAGTATATCTATGATGAGATATACAAACGCTGTTCTCTTGCCGTTGGTGCTGGCTCCGAGAGCACTGAGCATTACCGGTACCGATGCACCGATTCCGATACCCATCAGGATCGGGAACGCCATGTCGAACTGTACAGCTCCGGTCATGGCAAGTGCCTGAAGAATACCTACAGCAGCACTTGCGCTCTGGATCACTGCAGTGATCAGAAGACCTACAAGAACACCCAGGATAGGGTTGGAAAAGCTTGTCAGCATATCGATAAATTTCGGATCCTCTCTCAGAGGTGCGATAGAGCCTGACATCATGCTCATTCCATACATCAGGACCGCAAAGCCCATCATGATCCCGCCTACATTTTTGGAGGAAGTCTTCTTGGCGAACATCCAAAGAATGATACCGAAGAGAGCCACAACTCCTGTAAGCACTTCAGTGCTGAAGTAGGATGCTACGCTCGATCCGCCGCCGATGCTGTTCAGTGCGAGGATCCATCCGGTGATA
>CACWYF010000298.1 GCA_902765035.1 uncultured Eubacteriales bacterium | reverse complement strand
CCTGCACCATGTCATGTATCTCCTGCATGCTGCATACACTTGCGGTCAGAGGATCCTGCAGAACGGCCTGGAATACGAGGTCAGGGTCTCCTGTGATGGCTGCCTGCACTGCCATCTCCTCGAGCTTGGCCGAGTGTCCCACGAGTGCGCTGATCTGCGGCGGCAGTGTGTACACTCCATTGACATGGATTCCGTCTTTGTCTGCCGTTACAGGAACTTCAACACATGCCCCCTCATCTATATTCGTTACATATCCCAGATTCCTGAGGTTGGCATTGAACGGCGCCGGTGTGTGATGGCCGAAGATCGCGTTGAATATGTACGAAGCGTACTCCTCTCCCCTGTCAAGATCTGTCCTTGCCTTGGTCTCGAGCCAGTCCTTATACTCATTCTCCCATGTATCCTCGCGATCGAGGTACTCGTTCAGGATGAAGGCATATGCGCCCGGATTCCAGCCTGTACCGTGGGTGCAGTATTTCTCGATGAGATCAGGTCTCTTCCTGAACCAAGGGTTGTACTCTGAATTGTGCCCCGAAGACTCTGTCGGATAGAACTTCAGATGGCGGAACATCTCGTTTCTCACCTGCTCCTCATTGGCGACCTCCGGTCTCTTTATGGCTTCGAAGAGAGCCGGATACATGTCCTGTCCTTCATGGGTCAGGTCAAGGTAAAACGCCTGATGATTGATGCCGACACATGTGTATTCGAGTTCCTCCGGTGCGATTCCCATCCATCTTGCCAGCATGGCGGCTGTACCCTGTACGCTGTGACAGAGACCTGTCACGCTGACATCCGTCTGTGCCTGGAGGTAGCTGCAGAGCATCGCCATCGGATTGGTGTAATTGAGCACGACAGCATCCGGACACAGCTCCTCAATATCTCTGATTATCTCGAGCATGAGAGGCGCTGTTCTGAGAAAACGGAAATCTCCGACGCATATGTCCACGCCGTACTTCTTAGGGATCTCGATGTCGTATCTCCAAACATCCACACCGCCCTGAAGTACAGTGATCAGCACTCCGTCAGCTCCGGGAAGAGCTTCCCTTCTGTCTGCATAAGCTGTCACGACCGCATTGTGCCCCCCTGCTGAGATGACAGTCTCAGCAGCCTGTTTTGCATATCCGAGGCGCTTTTCGTCGATATCCACAAGAGCGATCTCGCAGTCATCGAATGCCGGGAATGTCATGATGTCCCTTACGAGGTTGCGTGTGAATACAAGCGAGCCCGCTCCGATAAATACTATTTTTCTCATGTTCCGGATATCCTTTCTATTTGATATATGCAGATATTACCACATGAGGCACATGTTACAGGAAGAAAAACGCCGGAAAAGCATGATATGCATCTTTCCGGCGCATGTTTTCTATTACTTAAGTCTTGCAAGGACCTCTTTGAGGTATTCCCAGTTCTTTCTTGTCGACTCTATATTCAGTCTCTCGCCCGGCGTATGTACATTCAGCATCTCAGGTCCGAATGTGACTATGTCGAAATCAGGGTTCTTGCCCATCAGGATTCCGCCTTCGAGTCCGGCATGGATGACACTTACCTCAGGGTCGCTTCCGAACATATCTCTGTATGTCTCCTCCATTACAGCTCTCAGTTCGGATTCAGGATTGTAAGGCCATGCAGGATAAGCAGACTGCACCACAACATGACCGCCTACTATCTCGCTCCAGAGTCCGAGCCTGTGTACCATTTCATCTCTCTTGCTCTCGATGGAGCTTCTCACCTGATATGTTACATCGACTGAATCATTGTCTGTGACTGCAATGCCGGTGTTGAGTGAGCTCTCTACTGCACCCGGTACATTGCGTTCCATGGCCTGTACTCCATCGATGGCTCCGTACATATACCAAATAACATTTACAGTGCACTCCCAGTTGAATACATCGTATGTATCTTCTTCTCCGATCTCAGCCTCGATGACCAGGCCCGGCTCACTGCCCTGATACTCTGCACGCATTACCTCAACAAGGTCATTGAGTCTTGAAACAAAGTTCTCAGCCCTGTCAGCACTCATGACGACTTCCGCAGTGCAGTACTGGGCAATTACGTTAGCCGCATTTCCCCCGTTTACCGACATCAGAGAGAAGTCTATCTTCTTGCTCAGATCATACAGCAGCCGGCCCATATCCTTTATAGCGTTGCCTCTCTGTCTCTGGATATCGTTTCCGGAGTGCCCGCCGAGATAGCCATGAGCCTTGATGGTCACTTTGGCACCGTTTCTCTCTCTTCTGGATACAGGGATGACTACATCGCATACAGTTCCGCCTGCGCAGCCGACATTGAGAACGCCGTCAAGTTCTCCGTCGATGTTGAATATCTTTTTGCCCTTGAGCATCGATACATCGAGTGCCTCAGCACCGCCCATACCGATTTCCTCATCTATTGTGAAAACCGCTTCGATCGGAGGATGCGGGATATCATCACTGGCGAGGACAGTCATGGCATATGCAAGAGCTATGCCGTCGTCACCGCCGAGGGTAGTATTTCTTGCGCCGACGTATCCGTCTTCGATGAAAAGTTCGAGAGGATCGGTATCGAAATCATGATCGGAATCCGGTGTTTTGCTTGCCACCATGTCCATATGACCCTGAAGGATGACAGGTTCGCTGTTCTCATATCCTTCTGTTCCCGGCTTATAGATGATGACATTGCCTACATGGTCCTGTACATACTCAAGGCCGTGCTTCTTGGCAAATTCAACACAGAAATCGCTGATCTTCTCATCTCTGAATGTCCTCCTCGGGATCATTGACAGAGCTTCAAAGTTTTCAAATAC
>CACWYF010000297.1 GCA_902765035.1 uncultured Eubacteriales bacterium | reverse complement strand
TCAGGAACACCTGTATGCAGTGCTGAGTATTTCAAGCCGGGATGCACGATAAGTGCTGTAGGTGCATACACATATGACATGCAGGAACTTGATCCGGCCGTATTCGATAAGTGCGGAAAGATATACTTTGATTCAGTCGATGCAGTACTGTCAGAGTCAGGAGATATACTGAGGCCTCTTGATGAGGGCACCCTCACTAAGGATCAGTTCACGGGAGACATAGGTGAGTTCATTCTCGGAAGGATACCCGGCAGGGAGAGCGATGATGAGATCATAGTATTTGAAAATGTAGGCATAGGAGCGCTCGATCTTATGACTGCTGCGAAAGTATATGATAAAGCAACTTCAGAAGGCATAGGAATGTTCTGGGAATAATGGTCTATTCAGGAGAAGTGTACAAGGCTGAATAACATAATAACAGTATAAGAGACAGGAGGCCGGCCGTTCAGACCGGTCTTTTCGTGTGGGGAAATGTAGGGATATGAAGAAAATTTTACGCATTCTTGATATGTACAACAATTAAACCAAAATAATATTGTGAAATTTCATAAAAAGCATTGACCAATCAATATGACTAGAGTAGAATACACCCGAAGCAAAAGGGTTAACATAAAGAATATTCGATCCGTTAAGGAGTTAGGGGACCTTCGCGAATAGGATGTTCGACGTTTTGCGGATGAGCCGGGACAACCGGCTTTTTCTGTTGCCTGTGATTATTGCGATTGAAGGATTGGTAGGGTATACTATTTCAGTATGGCTTTTATAGAAATAAGAGATCTCACAGTTGAATTCACACGCATAGCAGAAGATGGCAGCGAGGTGCCCGGAACCAGGGCGATCGATGGCATCAGCCTTGATATCGAACAGGGCAGTTTTGTATCCGTTACAGGCATGAACGGGTCGGGCAAATCGACTCTTGCAAAGTGCCTCAACGGTCTTTTATTGCCTACATCCGGGAATGTTTCCGTTGATGGAATGAACACAAGAGATGATGATAAGCTGTGGGATATACGGAGCAGAGTCGGAATGGTTTTCCAGAATCCGGACAATCAGATCGTTTCATCCATAGTTGAGGACGACGTAGCCTTCGGACCTGAGAACCTGGGAATACCGCCGCTTGAAATAAGAAAGAGGGTAGACGAAGCTCTGAAACAGGTCGGAATGTATGAGCACAGGCTGAAGGGCGCTCACATGCTGTCCGGGGGACAGAAACAGAGAGTTGCCATAGCAGGCGCGATAGCAATGAGACCTGAATGCATAGTTTTTGATGAGCCTACAGCCATGCTTGACCCTATGGGCAGGGAGGCTGTAATGAAAATGATACTCGAGCTTAATGCAGAGGGGATCACGACCATACTCATCACACACTTCATGAATGAAGCGGCACAGGCGGACAGAATAATCGTGATGCAGAAGGGCAGGATACTTGCTGACGGAGCGCCGTCGGAGATCTTCATGACAGCCGAAGATATGGCTGCCGAACTGAAGAGAATAAAGGACCGGTAAGATCCGGTAAGGATAAATGTCGATAGAAGTAAAGAACCTGAAATATACATACAATCCGGGTATGCCGGGAGAAACACTCGCACTTGACGACGTGTCCTTTGAGGTGCATGACGGCGAGACGATTGGCATTATCGGACATACAGGTTCAGGCAAATCGACTCTTCTTCAGCACCTGAACGGCCTGATCAGGCCTGATTCAGGTGAAGTCTGGGTCGACGGCCAGTGTATAACAGACAAAAGCGCTAAGCTTGTTGACGTGAGACGCAAGGTCGGCCTCGTGTTCCAGTATCCTGAATACCAGCTGTTCGAGGAGACCGTTGCAAAAGACATTGCATTCGGACCGAAAAACACGGGCATTGCAGAAGACCAGATGGAGAAAAGAGTCAGAGCCGCGATGAGCATCGTCGGACTTGACTATGATGAGATAGCGGAATCTTCACCATTTGAGCTTTCAGGCGGACAGAAGAGAAGGGTCGCTATAGCAGGCGTAGTCGCGATGAGACCGTCGGTCCTCATCCTTGATGAGCCTACGGCAGGACTGGACCCGGCGGCACACGATGAAGTGCTCGCTATGATAGAGACAATCAATGCTTCTATGAACATGATAGTCATTTTCGTCTCCCACAACATGGCGGATGTGGCAAGGCTTTCGGACCGTGTACTGGTCATGGACAAGGGGAAGATAGCTATGCAGGGCACACCGAGGGAAGTGTTCTCCCACGAAGATGAGCTGAGCTCGATGGGGCTCGGAGTACCTCCGGTGAGAGATATACTCAAGAAGATAAAAGAAGCGGTGCCGGGGTTTGAAAGCGACGCGCTGACGACGGATGAAGCCGCGGAAGACATACGGAAATATTTTGGCCTGAAATAACAGGCATAAAACGGGAAGATGATCAGAGATATCACGCTGGGCCAGTACTATCCGGGAAACTCCGTGATACACAGGCTGGACGCAAGGACCAAAATAATCGCTACACTGCTCTATATAATAGAGCTGTTTATAGTGAATAATTTCTGGGGATTCCTGATCGCAGGGGCAGCTCTGGCCGCTGTCATAGCACTGTCCAGAGTGCCGGCCAGGTTCATATTCAGAGGACTTACTGCGGTATTTCTTATCATCGCTTTTACCGTCATACTCAATCTGTTCATGGTTGACGGAAGAGTTTTGTGGCAGTGGAAGTTCCTGAAAATCACATATGAGGGCATATGGAGGGCCGCGTTCATGGGCGTGAGACTGGTGCTCCTCATCATAGGCACATCCATGATGACGCTGACGACCAAGCCGGTCGAGCTGACTGACGGCCTCGAAAAACTCATGAGTCCGCTCAATAAGATAGGGGTCCCGAGTCACGAGATCGCTCTTATGATGACTATAGCACTTAGATTCATCCCTACTCTCATGGAGGAAACGGACAAGATAATCAAG
Organism: uncultured Eubacteriales bacterium; assembly: GCA_902765035.1. Classification (GTDB taxonomy): domain Bacteria; phylum Bacillota; class Clostridia; order Peptostreptococcales; family Anaerovoracaceae; genus Crickella. The sequence continues at coordinate 454 of CACWYF010000297.1, read as the reverse complement.
GCGCAGCAGGCGAGAGGAGCGGACTTCGAATCAGGCAATCTCTTCCAGAGAGCTGCCAAGCTGATACCTATCCTGATTCCTCTCTTCATAAGCTCGTTCCGCATAGCGCAGGAGCTCGCACTTGCCATGGAAGCAAGATGCTATCACGGAGGAAAGGGCAGGACGAGGATGAATGAGATCCACTTCCACAGAGGCGATGCCATAGCTGCTGTACTGATGGTCATCTACCTTGCGGTGATAATCGCCTCGAGATTTATAACATTCAATCCATTCTAGATAAGGAGCGCCCGGCAGCAGAGCCGGGCTTACATATGAGACAGCGCAAAGTCAAGAATTTAGAAACCAAATACGAAGATTACAATGACATCCTGGTGAGAGAGCCTGCTGCTATGCACGGAAAGTGGTCAGAGCGCGCATCGGGACGTCCTGTGTATCTTGAGATAGGATGCGGCAA
>CACWYF010000296.1:911-3475 GCA_902765035.1 uncultured Eubacteriales bacterium | reverse complement strand
TCGATTCGGCGGCGAGAGCGTCACTTACATGGGGATCGACGCCACGAAGCACTGGTCCCGCATCGAGAGTTACGGCCCAAAATTCGTCGAGAACATCGTACAGGCAGTCTCCCGAGACATCCTCGCCTACGCTATGCGTACGCTCTCGCACTGCTTTATCTGCGGGCACGTCCACGACGAGCTGATCATCGAGTGCAGCCCGGATGTATCCCTCGATGCAGTCTGTGAGCGGATGGCGAGGACACCTCCGTGGATACCTGGTCTCGAGCTCAGGGCAGACGGGTACGAATGCAATTTTTATCAGAAACAGTAAAATCGGGCAGCGCCCACCGCGATGGTGAGTGCTGCCATTTGTCTTTTCACGGCTTACTTATTTGAATTTGCCTTCCGGTACTCTTTTCCGATCGCCTTTGCGTGGGCAATGAGCTGATACACCCTAGGTTCCGATACTCCAAGATCCTGAGCTATCTTCTTGACTGAATATCCGAACAGTACTTTTGCTTCAAGCGCCTGCGCAATTCTGATATCTTCTGCGTCCATCAGCGCACGCAGCTCTTCATACTCTCTCTTCGCAATAACCTGACGCTCCACAGTCTCCTCGGGAGCCGGCTCCCATCCAGAGTCTACCAGCTCATCAAAAGAGACGAATGCCGCCTGTTTAGTTTCAGGTGTCCTTCCGTACGGGCACTGTGAGCACTTATTGGTATCCGGGCACTTCACAAAAGGCTTGCGTGTTCCCGGCACAATGCAGCGGGTGCTGTTATAGCCTGAAGAGTGCATATTGTTGAGGCACTCCCACTGATACTCAGCAAAAGCCCTGTTTGGTGTTTTGTAGAAGTACACAAGGATTCTCTGGCTTCTTCCAAGGTGAAGATACTTGCAATCGTCATGCGTGATGCCGTAGTTGCTCATATCCGCCTTGTCCCTGATAACAACCGGCGCGTCATACAAGATTTCGCCATTCTCTCCGACTGTTGTTCCGTGCTTGAATTCACCGCTATTACTAGCATCTACTTTGTTTGTCCGAGCCATTTTGAGGCCCTCCTTTCGCAAATGCGAAACGGAGAGCCTCAAAACAGCCGAAAGGAAGATACACTTAAGAGACCTGAATCCGAGAGCTTAATTTGAGCTCTCCGCTTCTGGTTAAGTGCCGTTCCTGTTCACTGGTCGGGCAGCATATGAAATTGTCACCTCGGGCGGGAGGATGAACACCCCTACTACCGGTTCGGGCGTTCCCACCGTTGACGGGACATCTGCGTCATGTCCGGGACGTGGGCACCTTGAATGCTCAGTCGGATCTGCGCTATGCGCCGGTCCGACTCAGGACTCAAGGCTTTGCCCCCTCCACTACTCAATGGAGAGAGGGTGGTTACTTTGACGAAGATTAAAGAATCTCCTGTTATACCTTTCTCCTTTACCTGTACTCCGACAAAAAAGAGGTGAAATTCCAAACCGTTCAACAAAAATTAGAAAAAGATATCCGGCCCCGTTTTAATGGAGTACTAAGCGTTGTGATCGTAAATAACTATTTTCTGCTTCACTCTTCTACGCCCAAGAAAGAGGCAGTTTTACAAAAGAGCGGCATCACTCATTTTTATGTAGCTCCCTTCACTATTACTCCCCCATTTCCGAGCTTAAATTCCGGAGCAAATTGAAAAATTTTTATTTTTTTTGCGATACCTCGATGGCACCTCTTGTCCCCCTACTACTTGGAGAAAAATACAACCCCCTACGCTTGTGGAATATTGCTCTGAATTTCTCGGCTATAAGAAATTCTAGGCTTATGTTATCTGAGATCTTTTTCATCGAACAGGAAGCCCCATTTCCTATAAAAAAGCGCAAAAATAAAGGGCTTGCGCGGTTTTCATAATTTGAAAACTCACGCAAGCCCTTTATTTATCAGCATGCAACAGGAAGTCCCACTTCCCAAACTCCCGCAACGTCGCGTTCCAGGCATCGAGATTCTCATCTGAATGGTTCTAGATCAGCTGCCTATATACCATCTGCTCCGGGACCATCGTTAATGGTTTACCGGCTTTGTTGAGCAGATCCTCACTATAGAATCCTTGAAGATTCAGCCCGATGCAAAGCGCCATAACTCTTTGCTGCGATATTTTTGCGGCTGCTTCTATGTTTCTTCTGTATTCACCGATCATTCGGCTGCTAATCCCGCTTCTATTTTCCAGCTCCTCATCCGTGATTTTCTTACGTTTCATGTGATACGCAAGTGCACCTCCGAATCCTGACGGTATTACACTCAGGTGCTCCGCGATCTCCTTCAGTGCATCTTTAGACTTCTTAATCTCCTCGGCGCGCTCTTTGACGTTCTGATTAGACTCATAATCTGGATCGTACGTAGCTTCGATAAGTGTCGAAGAGTTAATATCATTACACAGGAAGCACATGCGATAGAATGAATCATCGTAGCTTCTGCTCACCCGTATTGTTCGATCAAAAATTAGACAGCACTCGTCAACATGGGCTAGGGCATATTCCGTGAGGATCGGTGCGCCCGCTTCACTCCTCGTGACGTATTTAGGATCATTGATCGCGACCATACCGTT
>CACWYF010000296.1:0-885 GCA_902765035.1 uncultured Eubacteriales bacterium | reverse complement strand
CTCGCGAAGTTCCGGATTCGCATTATAGAGGATAACGGCATGTTTTTCATCGATGACAAACGTCTGATTCTTTTTCAGCGCTCCCCGCTTGAAGCTATATGCGGGATAGTATCTACCATTAACAAAAACGCTCGTTCCTTCGGCATCATCAAAGCCCATTTCAATGGCACGCATTTTTGCCAAAATGGTCGACACCCTATAGAACTCCGAAAGCTGTAATATCGCCAGCTCCATTCTTGCCGCTTCGCTCTGCTCCGGATACATCATTCTTAGCTCGGTCAAGATCGTCTCAAGTTTTTTCTTTGCTGTCTTTGTAGGAACAAGGATCCTTGGAGCCAGGGCATTCGCCTGCCACTCCATCCACTTGAGTTCCTTTTCGAGTCCCTCGCTTCTCGAGCTATACTCTTCGACTACCTCACAGCTGATCGCCTTCACACCAGGATTCAGTATTTTTTGAAGTTCGAAGAAGTTGTAGTGCCGATCCCAATGAACGCACTCATGTACTACAGTGTTGTTTTCGCTCCCGATATTTCGTATGAATACAATGTTGGGATTAATAATGATCGTGCCCGCTGAGATCTTCTCTTCTCGCTCATTTGATCCGTCCGGATCACACAGGCTAATCTTTGTACCCGAAAAGTATGTTCTTCCAAAAATATTATCCGGAAGCGGAGCATAGGCTTTCTTGAGGCGCATGTTACTGAGAAGGGTGTCCATTGAAAGCGGCATCGGCTTCTGCAGCGCTGCGGGATAATACTTTCTCAGGAACTTTTCTGCCTCTGCGTCAAGGTCCTTTGCATAGAGATAAGGCACCATATATCTTGTCAGTGCATCTTCTTTATTGTACTTCTCTTTACTGTAAGTATCGACACCCCCTACGGATAT
>CACWYF010000295.1 GCA_902765035.1 uncultured Eubacteriales bacterium | reverse complement strand
GAACAGCATCGTGAAGACCTGCATCCGCCGCATCCGCGCGATCGCGCCGACGATCACGATTCTCATCGGCGGCTATTTCAACACGAGTGCCGAAACCTACACGCTGACGGCTGAAAACGGTTCGAGCGTCGAACTCAACAAGAACAAGTCGCAGCAGAATCCGCCTAATTTCCTGACGATGGATGTCAATGCGAAGAGCACGACGGTCAGGATGTCGAACAACAATTAACGATCTATTAACATCTTAACGCGGACTTTAATTCCGCGGCAAAACGGTTAAACGCGCCATATTTATGTCATAAACGCACAAATATGAATGACATATGTGCAAAAACGAGAAATTAGTAATGCGAATAGTCAAAATATGAATTGAATCTTGCGAATTTACGGAATTAACATTCCTTTGGATTCCGACACTTTTTTAGTACAATGTCCCCGTCAGCAAGAGCTGGCACCGCCGAGGCCCCGATGAAGGGCACGGCACGCCGGACAGCATCAAGGAGCTGAACGAGCCTAGATACATGAACGTCCGCGGCACTATCGAGTGCTGGGATAAGCCTCTTACGATCATGGACTATGATGCACTCAAGGATCACGAGCTGATCGACGCAACAACCATCGGTCTCAAGGGATCCCCGACAAACATCTACAAGTCATTCGCACCTCCTGTCAAGGAGCCGGGCATGATGCTCGAGGGCTCCGGCAAGGAAACCACTGACAAGCTTGCACACATGCTGACAAGCAAGCACATCATTTAGGAAAGGAGGACAGACATGGCTTATAACAGTGCAGATATAGCTGCTTTCAAGAACGTATGGGTCTTCTGTGAGCAGCGTCAGGGCAAAATGATGCCTACAACATTCGAACTTATCTCCGAGGGCCGCAAGCTGGCTGATGAACTCGGCGTTGAGCTGTGCGGAATCCTGCTTGGCGATGATGTTGACGGAATCGCAGCAGAACTCGGCGCTTACGGAGCTGACAGAGTATACGTATACAACAGCCCGCTCCTGAAAGATTACACAACTGATGCATACACCAAGGTTATCGTAGATGCAGTAGAGGAATTCAAGCCTGAGATCATGATCTACGGAGCTTCCCACATCGGAAGAGACCTCGCACCTAGATGCGCAGCAAGACTCCACACAGGACTCTGCGCAGACTGTACACACCTTGATGTAGACCTCAATGGTTATGTTGAGTTCCTGAGAACAGGATCAAACGTAGATGTTGACAACACCAACTTCGAGACCAAGATGTTTGATGTCAACACCAACCTCAAGATGACACGTCCTGCATTCGGAGGACACCTCATGGCTACTATCGTATGCCCGAGGTTCCGTCCTGCAATGGCGACCGTACGTCCGGGCGTTATGAAGAGAAGACCTTTTGATGAAGAGGGCGTCAAGAAGATCGAGATCGTTCATCCTGACTTCGAACTCTCTGCAGAGGATGTCAAGACAGAGGTAGTGGAAGTAGTCAAGGCTGCCAAGAAGCTCGTAGACCTTATCGGTGCTGAGTACATCGTATCGGTAGGCCGCGGTATCGCAAAGGATGTTGACGGCGGAATCGCTCTTGCAGAAGAGCTCGCTGACGTACTCGGCGGAGTTGTAGGTTCATCCCGTGCTGTAGTAGATGCAGGATGGATGACAGCAGATCACCAGGTAGGACAGACAGGAAAGACTGTACATCCTAAGGTATACATCGCTCTCGGTATCTCCGGAGCTATCCAGCACAAGGCAGGAATGCAGGAGTCTGAGTACATCATCGCTGTAAACAAGGATGAGAATGCTCCTATGTTCGAGATCGCTGACTACGGTATCGTAGGCGACCTCTTCAAGGTAGTTCCGCTGCTGATCGAATCAATAAAGGAAGCTAAGGCAGAGGCGTAGTATGAGCTACAAAATCTTTACAATCAGTCCAGGCTCCACTTCAACCAAGTGCGCTGTCTTTGAAGACAATAAATGTCTCTTCAAGGAGAACATCAGCCACGAGCCTGAGATACT
>CACWYF010000294.1 GCA_902765035.1 uncultured Eubacteriales bacterium | reverse complement strand
ACTACCTGATCGTGGACGGCACGGTCAACTACACCGGCAGCACGAGCGGGTCCGCGCAGGTCAAGGCCTACGGCATCCTGGAGTCCACCGTCCTGCGTGCTCAGCGTCTGGTCACCACCGTGTCCAAGAGCCGAGCAGCGAAAACCGACCACTACGGAGAGCGCCTGCTCTACAGCTACGAGACAAGGAACGCCCTTTCCTGCCACATACTGGCTGCGGACTGTGTGTCCAGGTCCCTTAGGAGCTGCCATGAATACGTCAACGCCTGCAGGTGCAACGATCTGCTTATATCTGATGTTGAAGCCGTGTGCGAAAGCGATAGCATTGCCCTCTTCGAGGTTAGGTGCGATCTCTGTCTTGTATACCTGAGCCTGAACTTCGTCGTTGATCAGGATCATGATGATGTCAGCCTTCTTAGCTGCGTCAGCAACTGTGTATACTTCGAAACCATCCTTCTCTGCTACAGGCCAGCTCTTGCCGCCCTTTCTGAGTCCAACGATTACATTGCATCCGGAGTCACGGAGGTTCAGTGCGTGAGCGTGTCCCTGTGAACCATATCCGATGATCGCGATAGTCTTTCCGTTAAGTGCATCAAGATTACAATCTTTCTCATAATACATTTTTACCATAGCTGAATTCCCCACTTTCTTTTGATTCATCATTAATAGTTGCAATACCTCTTTCAATCGCTACGACACCGGTGCGTGCGATCTCAAGCACCTCGAATTCGCTGAGGATGTTGAGAAGTCCGTTGAGCTTGTCTGCATCTCCGGAAATTCCTATTGTCAGTGTCTGAAGCGATACATCTATGATCTGAGCGCGGAATATGTTGGCGAGCTGCATGATGTCGTTGCGGCGTTCGCTTGATTCTGCGCGGACCTTGACCAGCATGTGTTCACGGTATATCGATGTCTCTGCGTTGAGCCACTTTACCGAATGGATCGGGTAAAGCTTACGGAGCTGGTTGCACAGAAGCTCCGTGTGCGGCTCATCTGCCAGTACGTCGATGGTGATTCGCGACATTCCCGGGTTCTCCGTCGGGCCTGCAGCGAATGCTTCTATGTTGTATCCCTTGCGGGAGAAGAGCCTTGCTATCTGTGAAAGCACTCCCGGCTCATTGTCTACGAGGAGAGCAAGAGTCTGTCTTTTTACTTCGGTATTTTCCATATCTTCCTCCCTCCTATATCTTCATGAAATCTGTGATGTGGCTGCCGCCTCCGACCATCGGACGAACCATCTCGTCAATGTCGAGTACGCAGTCTATCACGCAGCCTTTTCCGCATTCCATCGCCTCAAGGATGGCAGCTTCGAGATCCTTCTGGTTGTTTACCCTCCAGCCCCTGAGACCGTATGCCTCTGCGAGTTTCACAAAGTCCGGTCCGCGGTCTGTGAGAGTTGTCTCCGAGAAGTTCTTCTTGTATATGAGATTCTGCCACTGGCGTACCATTCCAAGCGTCTTGTTGTCGAATACGAATGTGATGACCGGAATGCCGTAATACTGCTCAGTGCAGAGCTCGTTGCAGTTCATGCGGAAGCTTCCGTCGCCGGCAACATGGATGACCATCTTGTCAGGGTTGCCGACCTTGGCGCCTATAGCAGCTCCGAGTCCGAATCCCATGGTACCGAATCCGCCCGATGTGATCAGCTGACCGGGATAGTCGAAGTGGAAATGCTGTATAGCCCACATCTGATGCTGTCCTACGTCAGTCGCAACGATCGTATCCTGAGGCATCAGCCTTGCGATCGTATCGCAGACCTGCTTAGGTGTAAGGGTGTCTCCGCCCTCTTCATATACAGTCTCTGTAGGATACGAGAAAACGAATTCATTCCATTCAGGATGCTCCTGCTGAGTCAGTCTTTCGTTCAGCATCTTCAGAACTTCCTTCGCATCACCGATGATGTGGTGATCCGTCATGACGTTCTTGTTGATCTCGGATCTGTCGATGTCTATGTGTACGATCTTAGCCTGCTTTGCAAAGGTTGAAGGATCAAGAGCAACACGG
>CACWYF010000293.1 GCA_902765035.1 uncultured Eubacteriales bacterium | reverse complement strand
TCCAAGATAGCTTGTCAGGATTTCTTCAAGAAGCTCATCTCTGTCTATCTTGAGGATGAGATTTCTTGCATTGTTGTGGCTTGTGATATAAGAAGGATCTCCTGAAGTAAGATATCCAACGATCTGATCAACTGCGTTATATCCGCGGTCTGTCAGTGCTGTGTAGATCTCTACAAGAGCCTCTTTCTTGTCAAGCTGACTGTCCTTGAATCCTTCGAACATGATAGTGTTCTTGCTCATTTCAATCCTCCGTATATAAGCTGTTACTGTTGATTAGCCATTATCTGCTCAGCTACTGCGAACGCGTCATCTACCTTGGACGCATCCTTGGCTCCGGCCTGTGCCATGTTGGCCTTTCCGCCGCCGCCGCCACCTGCAGCCTTAGCGACTTCCTTGATGATCTTTCCTGCGTTATAGCCCTTGCCTACCAGGTCATCACTTACTGCTGTGATGAATGTGACCCTGCCGTCATTGACAGAAGCGAATACCATAACGACATTGTTCATCTTTTCCTTGACTGCATCGCAGATGCTGCGCAGCTGGTCTGCATCGGTGTCTTCGAACTTTCTGGTGATGAGGTTCGCTCCGCCGATTTCTTTCGCTGAGTCAATTATATCACCAATTGCGCCTGTTATCTCATCCGATTTGAATGATTTTATGGTATTTTCGAGTTCCTTGATATCCGACATTACCTGAGAGGCCTTGCGTGTCAGGTCAGATTCGCTTGACTTGAGTGTCTGAGCGAGTGTGCTGATGACCGCTTCCTTATCTGTCAGGTACTTAATAACGTTGGATCCTGTTATAGCTTCGATACGTCTTACTCCGGCAGCGATACCGCCTTCGCTGATGATCTTGAATCCGCCGACCTTACCTGTATTGTCGATATGAGTACCGCCGCAGAACTCTACGCTGTAGTCGCCCATGCTGACAACTCTTACGATATCTCCGTACTTCTCGCCGAAGAGAGCCATCGCTCCGAGCTTTTTGGCCTCATCTATAGGCATCTCTTCCATCTTGATAGGAAGATACTCATCCACCTTATCGTTGACGATGTCTTCGATCTTTCTGATTTCCTCAGGTGTTACTGCCTGGAAGTGGTTGAAGTCGAATCTCAGATAGTTGTCATCTACATAGGATCCTGCCTGCATGACATGGTCTCCGAGCACGTCTCTCAGAGCCTGCTGCAGAAGGTGTGTAGCCGAGTGTGATCTTGCGATCCTGTGTCTTCTTACCGAGTCGATGTCAAGGGATACTTTTTCACCGACTTCGAGCTGATCAGCAAGTCCGGAATCATCCGCATGGATGACGTGGAGATAAATTCCGTTGTCCTTCTCTACGTCAACGACTCTGAGTACATCGTTTCCTCTTGTGATGCAGCCTGTGTCATAAACCTGTCCGCCGCTTGTAGCGTAGAACGGAGTTGCCTCGGTAATGACGAACTTGCGGTCCTTATCGTAATTGCCGACATAAAGGACCTTGGATTCAGCTGACTCTTCGGTATATCCGAGGAAATTGGTCGGCTCGAAGTGGCTGTACTCTGAAGCGTCTCTCCACGCATCGTCAGAAGTATCTCTCTGGTTGGCTCTTGCGAGTTCCTTCTGCGCCTTCATGTGAGCGTTGAAGCCGTCAACGTCAGCTGTCTTGCCGTTCTCCTCGAGGATCTCCTGTGTAACTTCCAGAGGGAATCCGTATGTATCGTACAGCTTGAATGTCAGCTCGCCTGCGAGTTCAGTCTCGCCCTTTGCATCCATGTCAGCCATGTAGCCGTCAAGGATCTCAACTCCTCTGTCAAGTGTCTTGGCAAAATTGTCTTCCTCGACCTTGATAATCTTCATTATATAGTCGTGCTTCTCAACGAGCTCAGGATAAGCTCCGCCGGATGTCTGTACAACGCTCTCAGCGAGCTCGACAAGAGGATTGGCCTGTGTGATGCCGAGCAGCTTGCAGTGTCTTGCAGCACGTCTGATGATCCTCTTGAGGATGTAGCCTCTGCCCTCGTTGCTCG
>CACWYF010000292.1 GCA_902765035.1 uncultured Eubacteriales bacterium | reverse complement strand
GAGCAGGATCCCGGCTCCGGCATCTCTCAAGAGACTAAGGGACACATCCGGAAATCCTGTCTACAGGACTGTCAACAAGGACGTAATGATATCCATTATTGAGCCGGTTATCCTGATATACGCCATGTATGTTCTTTTCCACGGGGAGATAAGCCTTGGCGGAGGATTCCAGGCAGGCGCTCTTATAGGCATGACATATCTTCTGGATATCATGGTAGTAGGGAGGAAGAGACCTATATTCAACCTGCCTAAAGAAAAGTCTGCTGCCCTGGCGGGCATCGGACCTTTCATCTACGCTCTTACCGGATTCATATCGATGATTGGCGGAGGGCTTTACCTTGAATACAATAAAATGCCGGTTCCTGTACATCAGGCTGAGCTCCATTCTCTCGGAATAACAGCGGTAGAGATAGGTGTTACCATCGGTGTTGCGGGAACGATAATCACAATACTTAACGCACTTACAGAGAGGATTTCCTTCGATGATGACAACGATTAATGCCTTCCTGGCGGCGAAAGGAATATATCTTCTTACATTATTGCTTCTCTCACTCGGAGTGGCGGGCGTTATAGTGTGCAACAATTACATGAAGAAGCTGATCTGCATGAACGTCATGCAGGTCGCAGTAATATTCTTCTTCCTGTGTCTCGGGCAGAAGGATCCGGGAACGATCCCGGTCGCTGTAAATGAGGCGGTCAAAGCGGCAGAGTATATCAATCCGCTTCCTCATGGTCTCATGCTGACAGCTATCGTAGTCAGCCTTGGTACCACAGGCGTCGGGCTGTCGCTGCTTCTGAGGATCAGAGAGAAGTACGGGACTATCGAAGAGGATGACCTGCTGAAGAAACAGGCTCAGCAGGCCAGAAGAGATAAGAAACGCAGAGAACTTCATCATCTTGGCGATAATGATTGACCGCCGGATCCTGAAAGCTCACAGATAATAATCAACTGATAAGGAGAAGAAAAGGACAGCATGACAGCTAATATACCTGTACTGGTAATACTGCTACCGCTGTGCTCAGCACTTCCTTGCCTCGCGCTGACTAAGGTGAACAGACACCTCGGCAACGCTGTAGTCAAGATAGCCTGCCTGGGCTCTTTTGTGCTGTCTGTTATCCAGCTGATCGAAGTTGTAAAGAACGGTCCTGTATATTATGCGATCGGCAATTATGCAGTGCCGTACGGCATTGAGCTCGTTATCGACTCTCTGAATGCTGTTCTCCTCGTTGCATTCTCACTCATAGGATTCATGACGCTTATCTTCGCAGGCAACTTCGGAGACAGAAAGCGTCCTATGATGATCGCTGCAGCCAACGCAGAGATAGCGCTCCTGATCACAGGCCTTCTCGGCATGACATCCACAGGAGACGTATTCAACCTGTATGTATTCCTCGAGATCACTTCGCTTTCCGCTTACTGCCTCATATCACTTGGCGGAAGCAGGGGCGTTGTATCCGCATACAGATACATGCTCGTAGGAACGATAGCAGCCACATTCTACCTGCTCGGTATCGGCATCCTGTACGGAGCGACCGGAACGCTCAACATGGGAGACATGGCCAAGATACTGAACGAGGGAGGACATGACAACGCCATGCTCGTGGCAATGTGCTTCCTGATCCCTGCATTCGGTATCAAGATGGCTCTGTTCCCGTTCCACGGATGGCAGCCGTCGGCATATGCACATGCTGAGCCGGGCTCAAGACCTCTGATCACCGGCGTAATGGGCAAGGTCCCTGCGCTTGCCATGTTCAGATTCTTCTTCTGCATATACGGAACCGACTTCAGGTTCGTGAGACTGTCGCTCATACTCCTCGGAGTTTTCTCGGTAATAGGCATGCTCTACGGATCGATCATGGCCATAGGCCAGTCTGATATACGCAAAATACTCGCTTACTCATCGGTGGCACAGATCGGCTACATATCGCTCGGTTTTGCCATCGGAACACCAATAGCCCTTGCGGGAGCATTCCTCCACATGCTCGGACATGCTTTCATGAAGGGCGGGCTCTTCT
>CACWYF010000291.1 GCA_902765035.1 uncultured Eubacteriales bacterium | reverse complement strand
CTGCCGAGCGCCTCCGCCACCGAGCGCCCCATACTGGTTTTGCCGGTTCCGGGCGCGCCGACGAGGAGAAGGATCGTCCCTTTTTGTCTGACGCCGCCATTTTGCTCGTGCAGCGCCATCACGGCCAGATGCTCCAGGATCCGCTCCTTGACCTTCTCAAGCCCGTAGTGGTCCTCATTCAGTATCCTCTCAGCCCTCTTGAGGTTGTTATTTACCTTGGACGAATTGTGCCACGGCAGGTCGAGTATAGTCTCGATATATGTCCTGCTGACATTGGCATCCGGGCTCATCGGATTCATCTTGGCGAACTTGTCTATCTCTTTGCGTATCTTGGTATCCGTCTTTTCATCAAGAGCGAGCTCTGTGAGCTTATCCTTCCAGGCCCTCGCTTCATCATCGATATCCTCGTCTTCACCGAGTTCTTCCTTGATGACCTGAAGCTGCTCCCTGAGATAGTACTCGCGCTGCCCCCTGTTCATGTTCTTGACTACTCTGTTGTTGATCCTTCTGGCAATGGAAAGAATGTTGTTCTCCCTGCCGATGATGTCGATGAGGTGTCCTATCCTCATCTTGACCGAATCAATATCCAGAAGAGTCTGCTTGATATCGTAATCCACATCGATCTCATTGGCGATCAGACTGCACATGAGAGCAGGATCAGTGATACCTTCGATCAGCGATCTGCCTCCGTTTCCGTCCTGTCCGCTCTGCTCGAGATACTTGGAATATATCTGTCTGAGCACTCTGATATTGGCCTGAAGCTCTATATCTTCAGTGTCATCATCGTAATCTTCCGCAAATACATAATTTGCGCGCAGCATATCGCCGCTTTCATATATGTCAGTTATCCTTACCCTGCTTTCAGCCACGACAAGAACGCGGACGTAGTCATCGTTCCGCTTTACTACCTGTCTGACCTTGATAAGACAGCCTGTAAGGTAACAGTCCTCCTGCTGAGGATCATTGACTGTGACATCTCTCTGCGCAGATACGACAAGGTGCTTGTCGGAGTTCATTGCAGAGTCGATAGCAGCAAGGGACTTGTCCCTGCCGATATCGAACCCGACTATGGTGCCTGGGAAGAATGTCTGTCCTCTGAGAGGGATATACGGGACTCTTTTTATACTTTCCATTCCACCCATTATGCTTCCTTTTCAGTCTTTAACTGTTTGCTTTCCTTCGCTTCACCCTTGATGAAAAGCACAGGTTCCGCCTCGCCGTTTACGACATCGGCGGTGATGATGCACTTCTCGACCTCAGGTCTCGAAGGCAGTTCGTACATGATATCTGTCATCATCTTCTCAAAGATGCCTCTCAGGCCTCTTGCTCCGGTATTGAGGGACAGAGCCTTTGCAGCTATAGCGCTGACAGCTTCATCATCCACCTCTAGTTCCACATCATCCATTGCAAAGAGTGTCTGATACTGCTTGATAAGCGAGTTCTTCGGTTCCTTTATGATCCTGACAAGAGCCTTCTCTGACAGCTCGCTCAGAGCAACTGTGACAGGAAGTCTTCCAATCAGCTCAGGAATGAGTCCGAACCTCAGAAGGTCTTCCGGCTGCACCTTGAGCAGGATATCTTCATCGGAAACATCAAGGAGTTCGTCCTCCTGATTGAAGCCGATGACCTTGCTTCCGAGTCTTACCTTGATTATCTTATCAAGGCCTGTGAAAGCGCCGCCGCAGATGAAGAGGACATTCTTGGTGTCGAAGTGTATGAATTCCTGATTAGGGTGCTTCCGTCCTCCCTGAGGCGGAACATTTGCGATCGTTCCCTCGATTATCTTGAGGAGCGCCTGCTGTACACCCTCACCGCTTACATCACGCGTGATCGATGTATTCTCTGACTTGCGTGCGATCTTGTCTATCTCATCAACGTAGATTATTCCCTTCTGAGCCCTCTCAAGGTCGCCGTCAGCAGCCTGATACAGTCTCAGCAGGATGTTTTCAACGTCCTCGCCTACATAGCCTGCTTCTGTAAGCGATGTTGCATCTACGATGGCAAAAGGCACATCAAGGATG
>CACWYF010000290.1 GCA_902765035.1 uncultured Eubacteriales bacterium | reverse complement strand
AACTACGGTGACAGGACTATGACATTCACATCGTGCATACTGCTCGATTAATGTGACATCGGGTACAGTAAAAGATAGTGTCAACTGATCTATGAAAACAGCGACAGGCATACGCCAGTCGCAAGAGAACCTTGAAAACAACAAATATTGAACTCTAAAACAAAGAAATAGAAGCCGAATTCTAGAGTGAAGGCGTGTGGAAAGCGCGTAAAGACGCGTCCTGCGGGCAGGAGTGTAGCAGATTCACCGGCCGGCATCAAGGGTGAAATGTACCGCTAGCGCGGCCCTTGACGCAGTCCGGCTCATCTGCGTGTCTGCCATTAAGCAGGACGTCGCTGGTGGAGATGCGTGAGTTGACCGCTTCGTTCAGGCCGGGATCTCAGACTGAAGTTTGATGATCTGCCTCTGGCCGAGTAGCATGAGCTGCTGCCATTTGTCCGGCATGCGCTGCACGCACTCTAGTGCAGGCACAGGATTCAGGACTTTGCGACCGAAGTGATGATGCGGTCTGAGGAAGTTGTAGTAAGCGACCCAGAGAGCAAGATCAAGACTGGCATTTTCAAAACTGTCATAACCACAAGTGGGGCGATAGGAGGATTTGAATGTGCGGTTGAGTCTCTCGATCAGCTGCTTGAAAGGCCTGAACTCGGCGGAGACTTCGTCGTCATTGGTAAGGCCGATGACCTGAGTGATGTCGAAGCGGAAGTTCTCGCCATATTCGAGATCGAACTGCATGGCAGCGAGAGGATAGGCACTGTAGCCATCGGCGATGAATCTGAAACCTTCGGGGAGTTTCTCCCGGAAGTGGTTCAAAGCCTGTCGCATGGTGAGGATGCATGCACCAACGCCCCGGTTATCCGAACAACGGTAGCCTAGGATCGAACGTTTGACGGCATCCATGATGAGCCAGACATAACCTTTAATGCCACGGACCTTGATGTAGGTCTCGTCGGCGGCAAGATCACCGGAAGGCTTGTAATCGTAGTGATCCACGAACGGCTTGACGAGAACAGCAGCAGTCTTGCAATAATTGGCGATCTGCTGGTGAGAGATCCTGATGCCGTGGATGTCCCACAGAATGTCTTTGGTACGCCGGAGAGAGATCTGGTAGTTGATGTGGTATGTGAGACACAGCGTGACGACCTCCATAGAGAACTTGTCGAACCTGAGGGAAGACGCGTTCTTAGGAAGTGAATCGAGATCCAGCGCGAAGAAGTCTTTAGTGAATTCGCGGTAGATGTAGTGGAGCTTGTACTCATTACGTTTCTGCTCATCCAGCTTGGCATCATCATCGAGCTTCGCAAAGTTGCGGACATAGTAAGAGCAATTCGGATTAGTGCATTTGTAGATACTGAAGTCCTTGCGATCCTTTTTCCGCTCAAGAGCGCGGTCACAATAAGGGCAGCGCAAAGTGTACTGCTTCCGGAACCTGTTCTGATCAGGAGAGAACCTTGTACCGCAGACCTTGCAGAGAAGCTGGCCGGCTTTTCCGTTGTTACGGTAGAGATAGATATGCGGAGCACCGCATTCGGGACAGATACAGTCCTCGGGGATGTCACATTCACCGCGGTGTTTTACCGGCTTGATGACTTTGCCGTAGCGCTGTCGATAGTAATCTAAGAGACCTTCCCAGGTCCAGCTGTTATGATGGTACTGGAACTTAGGAAGGATGTCGGTCTTGAATTTCTGGTAGTCAGGGGACTTTGAGTCCTCAGGCTCAAACTGTTTCAGAGGTATATATTTGGCGATGAAAGTCATCAACCATGCGATCTGTGCGTGAAGGTAATGGATTTCGTCGAGAAGTAATTGTATAATGGCCATGAGCAATAAATCCTTTCTCGTTTAGGGGTGGTTTGGCGATTACCATTATACAAGAAAAGGGGGTGTTGCTCATTTTTTATGCAAAAAGAGCTCAACCTCCTGAAATACAAGTGGTTTGAGATATTTTTAATAGAGGTAGTTTGACACTACCTGAGACGCGATAGTGTCAACTGATCTATGAAAACAGCGACAGGCATACGCCAGTCGCAAGAGAACCTTGAAAACAACAAATATTGAACTC
>CACWYF010000289.1 GCA_902765035.1 uncultured Eubacteriales bacterium | reverse complement strand
CGTTCCCGCTACCAGAGAATGACGTTCCCGCTACCAGAGAATGACGTTCCCGCTACCAGAGAATGACGTTCCCGCTATCAGCGTTTGAGGCACTTTCAACAAGAAACTGCCATAGTTTATAGCACAAAGTGCCATAGTTTGCAAAGTGAGGGTTTTGGAACGAACAAACGAACGAACAGTTCGAACAGTTTGAAAAACTATCAACCTGATCAAGGAAAGATTACACAAATTGTACTTTGTGACTTTTGACTTTGTGACATTAAGGAGGTTCGATATAGAGGAAGGAAGATGAGAAAGGAGGATGAGATTATGAATAATAAGTAATAATAATTTATATAAATATATAATATATTATATCACTAGTGTCCGGTTAAATTTCACCAAAGCGAAAGTTGGCGATCATCTTCCGGATTTTGATTAATAATTGTCTTGTCAAAAAGTTCATTCAGCGGAGTTCTCTCAAAGAGAACCTGACCGATGACATTAGAGAATATGTAAAGATTTTGTTCGATATGATAAATCTTCAGAGTGTCTTTTCCTGATTTTGGTTGACTCTTTTTAGCCTTGATTATTTAACATTTGCCTATCCATACGGAAAAGGTTGACTTGCTCATCTGGGAAAGGTTGACCACTTTTCCTGATTTGGTTGACTCTTTTCCTAAGAACGTTGACTTCGTACGGATATTGTTTACTCATCATACTTCTTTTGTTGACTTCGTACTGAATTGGTTGACTCGTCTCCTGCTCGGCCAGGCCTATGAAAAACACTCGGGGGAGGCCCTGCGGCAGGGGGCAGACAGCCCCCAGGAGCCCCTACGTCTTCCATGTGCAGCGCTGTGGACCATTCTCCATGTGGGCCTCGGACGGCGCCTTCATGCCGATGCTGGCATGCGGACGCAGGTCGTTGTAGAAGCCGATGAAGGAGGCTATGCGCTCCCTTGCGTCCTGAAGGCTCTTGAAGCGGCGCTCGCGGTAGATGACCTCCGTCTTGAGTATTCCGTTCACACGCTCGGCGATGGCGTTGTCGGTGGGCCTGTAGTCTTCCGTCATGCTTATCCTTATGCCGTACTTCTTCAGTTCGTCCGTATAGGCATTGCAGCAGTACTGAACGCCACGGTCAGAGTGATGGATGAGTCCTCGCAGCTCATCGGCCGTAGCCTGCGAGACGGCCATCCCGAGAGCCTCCATGGTGTGCTCCGCCTCCAGCGTCTCGGAGAGGCACCAGCCCACGATCTTGTGAGAGTAGGCATCCGTCACCAGATGCAGGTAGCAACAGCTGTCCACAAGGTCGATGTACGTGATGTCGCTTACCCATAGCTCGTTCGGCCGTGTGGGCACGAAGCCGCGGATGAGGTTCCTGTACTTGCGGTAGCGGTGGTTCGAGTTCGTCGTGTGGCGCGGCCTTGGACGCCTCTGCATCAGATGGAAGTCGCGCAGCAGCCTGAGGAACGCATCACGACCGGGAACCCGGTCGCACCCGAACATGCGCTTCATCATCAGCCAGAGCTTGTAATAGCCGATGCCGGGATCCATCTGGCGGATCTGCCTCACGGCGTCTATGATACGCCCGACACGCATCCCGTACAGCTCATCCTGACGACGGCCTTTGTAATACGCCTGCTT
Organism: uncultured Eubacteriales bacterium; assembly: GCA_902765035.1. GTDB lineage: Bacteria > Bacillota > Clostridia > Peptostreptococcales > Anaerovoracaceae > Crickella. The sequence goes on along the minus strand of CACWYF010000289.1, from coordinate 484 downwards.
GGTATGGCCAAACAGCTCGCAGCAATACCGTATCGTATAGCCGGTATTGACGCTCAGGCGATCTACTGCTTGGCCCCAGGTTTTTTTCGTATACGGATGCCCTGCTCCTCGGCGATGTCGATGAGCGTGTTAAGCGCAAGAACCTTATCCTGGCTGTACTTGAGCTGCTTCTCAAGCTTCTCTATCTGTCTGCGCTGGGCCTCTATCAAGGCTTCCTGATCAGCTGACTGTACCACATCCTTTGACATACTTACATCCATTTGAGGGGTTTCACGGGGCAAAGATGCACATTTTTCGTGAATTTCCAAAGGACTCAGGCAACTTTGTATCCATGCCGACAGCAAATTTACACTCGGAAGGTTGTACTTCAAAGCAATTTCCTTCCTTGACTTTCCACTCTGCATGTATTCGATGCAGATACTACGCTTCAATGCGCGACTGAATTTACGTCTACTCATAATTCTTAAATGAAATTAATAATTTA
>CACWYF010000288.1 GCA_902765035.1 uncultured Eubacteriales bacterium | reverse complement strand
GAAAAAATGGCAGAGAGAATATTGGTTATGAATTTGGGTTCCACCTCAAGTAAGATCGCAGTTTACGACGACGATAAGGAAGTATTCAACGATACCATCCGCCACACTACAGAGGAGCTCGCTCCTTTTGGCGATGTTACAGAGCAGTACGAGTTCAGATACAATAAGATCAGAGAATCCATGGCTGCAAATGGCGTCAGCATCGATTCACTGACAGCTGCCGTTTCAAGAGGCGGCAATATCCTGCCTTGTCCTCACGGGGCAATAAGTATCGACCAGGCAATGATCGACTTCCTGACAAGGCCTGAGGATCTCGCCAAGCATCCTTCCCTGATCGGAAGCATGATCGCATTCGACCTCAACAAGGAGTACGGCATTCCTGTATGCATCTATGACGCTATAGGCACAGATGAGAAGATTCCTCTCTGCAGAGTAAGTGGTGTTCCTGAGCTTCCTCATTTCACAGTCGGTCACACACTCAACACAAGAGCCATGGCTATCAAATGCGCAGAGGAAAAGCTCGGAAAGAAGTTTGAGGAGTGCACATTCATCGTTGCCCATCTCGGCGGCGGCAGCTCCATCAGGCTGTACAAGGACGGTGTCAACATCGATTCCGTCAACGATGATGAGGGCAACTTCACACCTGAAAGAGGCGGCGGAGTCAGCGCAAAGCGTCTTGTAGACCTCTGCTACAGCGGCAAGTATTCATACAAGGAAGCCATGAAGCTCTTCCACGGCAAGGGCGGTCTCATCGCTCATCTCGGCACAGCAGATGCACGTGACGTAGAGAAAATGATCGCTGACGGAGACAAGTATGCAGCAATCGTATATGAAGCAATGTGCCTCAGCGTTGCCAAGGATATCGCCAAGCTCGCAGCAACTGTATGCGGCAAGGTTGACCGCATCATCCTGACAGGCGGCATATCATACTCCAAGTATGTATCCGAATATATCACTGATCACGTATCATTCATCTGCCCTGTTGAAGTCATGGCAGGCGAGTACGAGATGGAAGCTCTCGCAGCAGGCTGTCTCAGAGTTCTCAGAGGCGAGGAAGTCCTTCAGGACTTCGGCGAGATCGCAGCCGCAGCTGAAGACCGCATCAGCATCGTACCGGGCGTAAAGCCGGGCACAGTCCCACAGAGATAAAGTGACACCGTGGACGGTTCTCACTGTCATATTCTAATAATGCAAATCAAAAGCAGCATTTTTCATTGTCTGACGCAATGGGAAATGCTGCTTTGTTTCGTATGATATTCAGTTATCCGTAAAATATGACAGTGAGAACCGTCCCCGGTGTCACATTATTTCATGAGACCGTATTTCTTTCCGAGGTTATGCCAGGATTCGGTTGATCTCAGAATCGTCTCGTTGGCTATGCAGAAGGATGCCCTTACCCATCCCGGACCTGCGAAGGAGCTTCCCGGTACGATCAGGATTCTCTCTTCCTTGGCAGCCTGAACGAATTCTTTTTCGTCTTCCGCAGGTGACTTGATCCACATGTAGAAAGCGCCCTGCGGATAGATGCATTCAAAACCTGCTTCTTCATGAACGATTCTGTACAGATCCTGAGCGTTTCTCTTGTAATAGTCAAGATCAGACCTCTCCTTGAGGCATCTTTCAACTATCAGTTCCTGGATCGTCGGAGCATTGGTCCCGCCGAGTACTCTGCCGGCTACGACAAGGGCCTGTGCGAGCTCTTCGTGTCCTTCAGAGAACTTCGGAACGGCTACGTATCCGATTCTGTCTCCAGGCATGGACAGGGATTTGGACCATGAATAAGCGATCAGTGAATCCTTGTAGTAGTCGCCAGGGAACGGAACGTCAGAGCCGTCATAAACCAGTTCTCTGTACGGCTCATCGCAGATCAGATAGATAGTATGTCCGAATTTCTCCTCTGCCTCTCTGAGAACATCAGCTACAGCATCGAGAGCTTCTCTTGAATAGATCTTGCCTGTAGGGTTGTTAGGGTTGTTGAGCATTACCGCCTTGACCTCAGGTACGAGGATCTCTCTCAGGGCCTCAGCATCAGGGTCAAATTTAAGTTCAGGATTAGCAGGTACCACGAGAGTATCAGCGCCCCAGTTGCGTGCCCAGTTGCCGTATTC
>CACWYF010000287.1 GCA_902765035.1 uncultured Eubacteriales bacterium | reverse complement strand
AAGCGTAATGAACAAGCCTCTCATTTCTGCTTCTCCTTCTTTCTGCGCTTCTTTCTGCTCTTTTTATCGTTTTTCTCTTCAGCAGCGCTCTGTCTGATCGCTTCGTTCTCGATCCTGTTTTTGATCTTGATGTAATTGAGCATCTGAGAATAGAAATATGACGCAAGCGCGATTACCGGCAGTGCTATCAGTATTATCAGTAAAATCTTAAAAATGAACATGTCTGTATTCTATCACTCCGTGAATCTCTTGTTGAAGAGTCCTACCACTCTGATGTTGTCGCTGATTATCATGAAGGCGTTCTCATCATGCTTCGCGATGATTTCCTTCAGGTGCGGCTCCTCGTATTTGCTTATGACAGTCACCAGCACATGTGTATCCTCACCGGTGTAAGCGCCCTGACCTTCCCAGATGGTAACTCCTCTGTTGAGGTCATGCAGGATCGCGTCTTCGAGGTCCGGTTTTTTTGTGAAGATCATGCACTCCTGCTTTATGTTCTGCACATGTACGCGGTCGATACCAAGACCCGTAACTACGGCAAATATGATCGAGTACATCACTGTCGGTATATCATAAATGAACAGGCAGATCGTATAGATGCAGATGCTGATGATTATGCCTATCGTTCCAACTTTGAAATTCGGGTGTGTCTTTGCCAGGCATACACCTATGACATCCTGTCCTCCCTGAGAGCTGCCTGCTCTCAGCACGAGTCCTGCTCCGACACCGCTGCCGAGGCCTCCCACGAATGACGCAAGAATACGGTCATCAACGATAGGGACAGCAGGGACCGGTATTATCGCCAGGAATGCCGAAGCCATGGCTATCGATATCAGTGTTGTGATGCAGAACTTGCGTCCCATTATCCTGTAGGCCATGAAGAACAGCGGGATGTTGATCGCAAAGTATATTATTCCCATGTAGTCAAGGCCCGGGATCTCCGGAATATGCAGAAAACCTGTAAGGAACAGCCTTATCAGCTGGGCTATACCGGTAAACCCGCCGCTGTAAAGGTGTATCGGGTTGATCATGAGGTTCACGCCGCAGGCATATAGCACGTTCCCAAGCACCGTCATCAGGATGCGGTCAATCTTCTTTTTGTTAAGTTCCATTTCTGCGCCTTCCGGATAATAAAGTTTCTAACTGATTAATTTTATTAGAAACAGATTCAATCTTCAACAAATAATGTATAATTGCTTCATTATGGAACAGAAACCCATGTCAACAAAATATCTTCTTAAAAGATTCTATCCGTACTTCAGACCGTACTGGCATATACTCGTTTTCGATCTGTTCTGCGCATCTCTTACGAGTGTGTGCGATCTTGTGCTGCCTGTGATCGTAAGATACATTACCAATACCGTGACCGCCTCGCCTTCCGATCTGACGGCCGGACTCGTGGTGCGCATCACCGTGCTGTACATAGTCCTCAGGATAATAGATGTAGCAGCAAACTATTACATGCAGAACCGCGGCCACATTATGGGCGCTCAGATAGAGAAAGACATGCGAAAGGATCTTTTCGCAAAATTCCAGGAGCTCTCCTACGGATACTATAACAGCAACAAGACCGGCCAGCTGATTTCGCGCATCACGACCGATCTGTTCGATATCACCGAATTCGCTCACCACTGCCCTGAAGAGTACTTCATCGCAGCTGTCAAGATAATCGTAGCGTTCACTGTGCTGATACAGGTGAACGTTCCTCTTACCCTGCTGCTCTTCGCGCTGATACCGCTCATGCTGGTATGTGCCATGAAGTTCAGGGTGAGAATGCGCAATGCGTTCAAATGGCAGCGTTCCGAGCTCGGAGAGATCAACTCCCACGTTGAGGACAGTCTTCTGGGCATAAGGGTATCCAAGTCGTTTGCCAATGAAGACGTGGAAGAAAAGCGTTTTGAGGAAGGCAACGAGAGATTCCTCACCACAAAGAAGGTAGGCTACAGAAACATGGCCGGATTCAGAGGCGTGACCCGCCTCTTTGACGGACTGATGTATATCTCAATAGTTTTCTTCGGATCGCTCGCTCTCATCCGGGGACTCATCACAGCCGGAGATTTCATCGCATATCTGATGTATGTAGCAGTACTGCTTGAATCCGTGCGCCGTGT
>CACWYF010000286.1 GCA_902765035.1 uncultured Eubacteriales bacterium | reverse complement strand
CAAGCGTAGTATGTTTCTGAGCCTGGTGTCCTATGGTGATGGCTGCATATATTGCCATCACGCTCTTGGTGATGCTTAAAGCAAACAGGATCAGGAATTCAAGGATTATAAGCCATTCAGCACCTTTTATGCCCCTGAAGATATCCGGCAGGATTCCGAAAAATTCTTTCAGGCTCCCGCTGAAAATGGCTATGAGAAGACCTGTCAGAAGCATTGCTGCTCCCGAGAGAAGCACCCATATCAGGGCAGCAACGGCTTTGCTGACTATGTGTTCTGATGCTGTTACCGGCAACACCTGATAGAAATACGCTTCATCTCCGAGAAGGCTTTTGCTGTATCTCTGAATGATCATGACGACTGCCATCACCAGAACTGCAGCAGCAACTGCCGAATACAGCATAGCGGATATCACGACCATGAAGTCCGACTTTGAAGATGCCGGCCCTACCGCCAGTCCAAGCAGCGCTGCGGTGACCGCCCATCCTATGTATAAAGGTACAAGTTTGCGTCCCAGTGCAGGGATCTCATATTTTAACAGTTTGCCTAACATCTGAACACCTCCCTGAACAGCAGATCTATGCTTTCGCCCTTCTCCTCACGTATCTCATCTGCAGGACCGTGGAGTACCACTCTGCCCTCCTTAAGGAAGATAACATCATCAAGCACCGACTCAACATCTGAAATGAGATGGGTGGAGATCACAACGACAGCGTCTTCGTTGTAATTTGAAATGATAGTTCTGAGTATGTAATCTCTTGTCGCCGGATCGACTCCGCCGATAGGCTCATCGAGAAGATACACTTCAGCTTCTCTTGCCATCACCAGGCACAGCTGCAGTTTTTCCTTGGTTCCCTTGGACATATTCTTCATCTGCTGTTTCATATCTATGCCGAGGTCAGCGATCATGTTCTCTGCTTTCTCCCTGTTGAAATCTGCGAAGAAGTCCTGGTACATATCCATCAGCTGCGTTGTTGTCATGTATTCAGGCAGCGCGTTTCTGTCAGGCAGGAATGCTACCACCTTCCTGGTCTCAACGCCCGGCTCCATGCCGCTTATAAGGGCTTTGCCTGCAGTCGGTGTCAGAAGCCCGTTCAGAATCTTGATCAGAGTAGTCTTGCCCGATCCGTTAGGCCCCAGCAGTCCGACTATCTGTCCTTTTTCCAGCTGCAGCGACACACTGTCGAGTGCCGTGATGCTGCCGAATTCCTTTGTAAGATCATTTAATTCAATTCTTGCCATGTCTCACACTCCTTACCTGATGTCCCCGAGCCACTTCTCTACAGCAGCTGTGATCTCTTCACCGGACATCCCTATCTTATGAAGCTTGTCCGTAAGCTCCTCAAAGTATTTTCCCGCCAGCTCTTCGTGCAGCGCTTTCAGTATGCTCTCATCCTTCGTGACAAACCTGCCGCTTGTCCTTTCGGAGAAAACCAGTCCCCTTCGCTCAAGCTCGGCAAGTGCCCTCTGCATGGTGTTGGGATTGACTCCCGCATCCAGGGCCAGATCCCTGACGGATTCGAGCTTGTCGCCCGGCTTATACTGCCCGCTGGCGATGCGCATCGTCATCTCATCGATTATCTGGGTATAGATGGGGATCCCGTTTTTAAAATTCCATTCCATTTTGTTCCCTTTCAGTTTTACATCTATACAACTATAGTGTCAGATTCTGTTCCTTCTGTTGCATGCTGATCTGTATTACTGTATTAACTACTTAGTACAATAATACAACTTGCATCCCCTGTCAACCCCGGGCGGCAGTTTTTTTGCAATCGAATAGGGCGGATTTTCTCCGCCCTTTCACACCACCGTACGTGCCGTTCGGCATACGGCGGTTCAAATCAACTTCAACATGTGCCGTTCGGCATAGTAGTCGGACAGACTGACTAGCCCTGCTCGGGCTAGTTTTTCTTTGTTGATTGCTCTGACTACACAGGTTTTGGTGACCACCCAGTAGTATCTGTTACCGCAGTATGCTGTTACTCTTGCAAGGTCTTTCGCTATGCCGAGTTTCTGCAGTCCCCACTGCCGCTTTGCAGGTACCTTCCATTGTTTCCAGATAATCATTCGCAATCTTGTTCGCAGACGTGCGTCTATCTCTGCCATAGCGGTCTT
>CACWYF010000285.1 GCA_902765035.1 uncultured Eubacteriales bacterium | reverse complement strand
GAAGGAGAAGAGCCTTCGAGAAATCTTGAACCTTGGCCATACAGTTGGTCGTGCTGTAGAGACAGTCAGTGACTATAGGCTTCTTCACGGTGAGGCAGTGTCCATAGGACTTGTGGCACAGGCTATGCTTGGATGTAAGTTGGGATTTTTGACCCAGGAAGAGTGTGATAGAACAATCGCGTTGCTGAAAAGTGTAGGACTTCCTGTGACGATTCCTGATTATATAGACAGAGAGATACTGGACAATCTCAGGAAGTACAGCGTGGATACGATAGAACTCGGCGTACAGTCCTTTGATGATGAGGTCCTCAGGCTGTCCAACAGAGGGCACAGCAGTGAGGATGTGTACAGGGCGGTATCCCTCATACAGGAGTACGGATTTGAACTGGGCATACAGCTCATGATAGGGCTGCCTGGGGATTCGGCGGAAACGTGTATAATGTCTGCGCGCAAAACAGCTGAGATCAGGCCGTCGCTTGCGAGGCTGTATCCGACGATAGTTCTCGATGACACCGAGCTTTACAATATGTATAAGAAAGGCGTCTATGAACCTCTCTCTCGTGAGGAGGCAGTGTACCGCACGAAAGAGATGTATAAGATCCTCGACGATGCAGGCATAACCATAATGAGGGTCGGCCTAAAGAGCACGGAGATAATAGGGGAAGGCGGCGCTATCAACGGCGGGACTTATCATCCTGCGTTCAGGCAGCTTGTAGAAGGTGAAATAGCAAAGGAGCGGATAGAACCGCTCCTCAGGGATATCCTTATTGATGATGCACCTTCCTCAGGAAAGCAGACTGTAATGATCAGCTCAAACAACCTGTGGTTTTCCGCCATGATCGGGCATAAGGCATGCAACAGGAAGTATTTTGCAGAGAAATACCCGGATGCTGTCATTAAGTATTCAGCAGACGACAGCCTTTCGGACGGTGAGTTCTCAGTCTGCACTTGCTGACCTGCAGTGGTCAAGATGCGACTGTATCTTGACTTTGATCACATCGAATACAACGTCATTGAGCCCGCTGTTGAGGACTATGTCGGCCAGATACTTGGTAGGCTCAACATATAAATAATGCATTGGTTTTACGGTCGTGAGGTACTGTCTGGCAATTCCCTCAACATCTCTGCCTCTCTCCTTGACATCCCGGATGACACGCCGGAGAATTCTCTCATCGGCATCAGCCTCAACATATATCTTTATGTCCAGGAGGTCTCTTAATTCCTCATTCTGCAGGACCATTATGCCTTCCACTATTATTACCTCGGAAGGATGGATGGTAACAGTCTTGCTGCTCCTGTTGTGGACCGTATAGTCATAGACAGGACATTCGATGCTTTCACCGTTTCTCAGTCTGCGCAGATGGTCGATGAAGAGGTCTGTCTCAAAAGCATCAGGGTGATCGTAGTTTATAAGCTTGCGCTCCTCAAACGGGATATCATCATGACGCCTGTAGTAGTTGTCATAATAAATGACAGTTATCTGGTCGCCGAACTCGGCCTTGAGTCTGTTGGTGAATGTTGATTTGCCGGAACCTGTACCTCCGGCAATTCCGATTATCAGGCAGTCCATTATAATTACCTCGCAATTAACGTTGATTTGCATTGATTATATCATAACTTGTGGTGCGGACCGCTTTTTTTCGAATGAAGATATTGTTATAATAGATGCGTTGGCATGAGGGCAGAAGCCTTCAGATTAAAGACAGAAAGAGAAACTGATGGTATATGATAATATCCTTCAGGCGATCGGAAACACTCCGATGATCCGCCTGAATCATGTGAATAAGCCTGGCAATGCTCAGGTGCTGGTAAAATTCGAGGGTCTCAACGTAGGCGGCTCGATCAAGACACGTACGGCGTGGAATATGATCAGACAGGCAGAGCTGTCGGGCAAAATCGGACCGGATACTGTGATCGTCGAACCGACGAGCGGCAATCAGGGCATAGGCCTTGCACTGGTCGGAGCTGTACGCGGATACAGAACGATAATAGTGATGCCGGATTCCGTAAGTGAAGAGAGACGCAAGCTCGTCCGCCACTACGGCGCGGAAGTCCTGCTGATCCACGACGACGGAGATATAGAACTGTCCGTAGGCGTTCTGCGAGAGCAGCGCCAGACAGTTTCCGGC
>CACWYF010000284.1 GCA_902765035.1 uncultured Eubacteriales bacterium | reverse complement strand
CCTTGACCTCTCCCTGGATGCCTGCCTGCTTCAGCTCTGATGAGATCTCGCTGATAAGAGTTTCAACATCCTGTTCGTACTTTTCTTTTTTGAGTGTTACAGCATCAGAGAGCTTCTTGTATTCGATCGGATGAAGGAACTTCAGAGCCAGATCCTCAAGCTCAAACTTGATGCTGAACATACCGAGTCTGCCTGCAAGAGGAGCATATATCTCGAGCGTCTCCATGGCTTTGCTCGCCCTCTTGTTGGTCGGCATGTATTCAAGAGTCCTCATGTTGTGCAGCCTGTCGGCGAGCTTGATGATAAGGACCCTTATATCCTTTGACATGGCCAGAAACATCTTACGGAAGTTCTCGGCCTGGATCTTCTCGGATGATGCGTCGTAGGAGATGTTACCGAGCTTGGTAACTCCGTCTACAAGAGCAGCGATCTTTTCGTCAAAATCATTGACGAGCTGTTCTCTTGTATACTCGGTATCCTCAACTACATCGTGGAGAAGACCTGCAATGACAGTCTCGTTATCCATGCCAAAACCGGCCAGTATCTTGGCGACTGCTATAGGGTGAATGATATAGGGCTCACCGCTTTTACGAAACTGCCCTTCGTGTAATCGAAGAGCAATTTCGTATGCCTTGATAATGGCTGTGTCATCATACTTTGAATTGATCTGAGTCAGATCATGCATGAATTTTTCAGTTGTCAGGTTGATAACTTCTCTGACTGCCATTGATTCCTTTACTTGACGATTCCGTCGTTCTCTTTCCTTCTGGAGTTTCTCTTTCTTTCCTTAGCGGCTTTTTCCTGCTGCTCTGCATACTTGGAGAGGTTCTCTTTTCTTGTCAGCTCATAGAAGAGCGGGCTGCAGAGGAATATCGATGAATATGTTCCTACGAATACACCGATCATCAGAGGGATCAGGAATGCTCTCAGCTCTGAGCTTGCCATAACGAACAGCGGGATCATAACGAGCAGTGTTGTGAGCGATGTCATGATCGATCTTGAAAGTGTCTGGTTGACGCTTGTGTTGATCAGCTCGGCATTCTGCTTACGCTTGAAGAATTTGCTGTTCTCTCTGATCCTGTCGAATACTACGATAGTATCGTTGATCGAGTATCCTACTACTGTCAGGATACCTGCGATGAACGGATTGTTGATAGTGATGCGGAATATAGCGTATATCGAAAGTGTTACGAGTACATCGTGTCCGAGACCGGCTACAGCTGCAAGACCATACTTCCAGGTCTTGAATCTGAACCTGATGTATACAAGCATGACTGCAGCTGCGATCAGGATGGACTTGATAGCGTTCTGCCTGAGGTCCTTACCTACAGTTGGTCCGAACTCTTCTGATGCGAGAACATCCGAATCCTCGAAACCGTACTTTTCCTGAAGCGTGTTGACTACTTCAGTACGTTCAGCCGACTTGAGGTCCTTGATGGTCCTGATGATGACCTGTGAGTGATTGTCGGATGCATAAACGATAGTCGGGTCAAGGTCATACTCTGCTATGGTATCCTTGACTTCGTCTATGGACACTTCCTGTCCCATCTCGATCTGCATCATTGTACCGCCGGTAAAGTCGATGCCGTAGTTGAAGCCTCTTACGAGAGCGAATCCGAGACCGATGATGATCACGCATGCGCTGATCGCATAGAACTTCTTTCTGTTCTCAATGATCTTATCTGCCATGATCATGGGATGCATACCTCCATTCTGCTGTTGGTTGATTAAGGTGCAGGAGGTCTTTGCCTTTTGACAGAGCCCTGTCCCTGCACTCCTGTTTTCTGCCCTGATCTTACTTCAGAGAGAGGTTGCATACCACCAATCACACCGTACAGTTTGGCAACTAAGGGTTGCAACCCGGGCGCATCCATCACATTATACCATTGTGAAGCCCTGTTTCAAATTACGCAGATTGTGTTAAACTAATAGTACATACTATATTACTCAAAAAGGAGGACGAACAATGGCATTAGTTACAACAACTGAAATGTTCAGGAAGGCCTATGACGGCGGTTACGCGATCGGCGCGTTCAACGTCAACAACATGGAGATCGTCCAGGGTATCACGGAAGCTGCCGGCGAGCTCAAGAGTCCGGTGATCCTTCAGGTATCCAAGGGTGCCCGCGCAT
>CACWYF010000283.1 GCA_902765035.1 uncultured Eubacteriales bacterium | reverse complement strand
CAGTGAGGTCATACTCGACTATGCGATGAGTTTTGACGAGCCGGAAGAAGAATAGTGACAACGGATCATGAATGATACTGAGAGGCGCCCGGGGAGCGCCTCTTTTTCAATTATGTCTGTTTACTAATGGAAAACTAATTATCTAGTGGATATATGAGTTATGGTATAATCCTGTCTTTGACAGTTAAAAAAAGGACAACTCCCGCTAACCCTTGAAAACATGGGGAAAGCGGGAGTTCGCGTTTTGTATTAGTTTTGCACAATGTTATGCCTTTTTCGAGGCTTTAATAATTTTTCTCATTTTTTTGGCAGGGATGATCTCATAGTCAGTACAGAACCCTGAAACTTCATGAAGGATGTCTGTGATCTTAGAGCGGTTGTAAGCCGGGAAGAACATGTCGCGTCTCTTGAGCATCATCATCTCCTGAAGAGAACCGAGGATGTCCGAAACGGTGAGACTTTCGTCCAGTGTATGCACTCGCTGCTCAAGGATCCTGTAGATAAGAAGAGCCATGAAGCATGTGAGGAAATGTGCGGTTATGCGGTCTTCTCTGCTGAGATATACAGGCCTTGCCTCGAATTCCGACTTCATTATCCTGAAACATTCCTCGATCTCCCATCTGCCTCTCATGACCTTTATGATCTTCTCCGGCTCATCCTCAAGATTAGTGCATGCACCATAGAATCCATCGAAGGCGGCAGCCTCAAGAATAGCTTCTTCATTCAGAGAATGGACAGTCTTTTCCGCCACTTCGCCGTCACCTGTGATGCTCATGGATGTTATGTATTTTCTGACGTCGTTCTGACCTCTGCGGAATACCTTCGAATCACCTGCATCGATCATCTTTGCCGCTCTCGCTACCTGCTTCTCACGGATCTGCTTTTCATACTGCTCATACTTAGGAGAGAATGTGACGATGAGTCTTTGCTCGATGCCGTTCTCATTGATCCATTGCTCTTTCCAGAAGATGTGGTTCCAGTGCGCTTTTTTATCTATCTTACTCACATCGAATTCCTCATCATAACCCTGCAGATGGAAGCCTGTCGGGGAAACAGCCCATTCCTTCAGGAATCCTTTGAGTGTTTTAAGAGACTGAGTCGTTATGAACGATCTGTTCATGATGCTGTTGAACATGCGGTTGTCTGAACTTGACAGCCCTGCATCCGTACACACGATGAAGTCTGCAAGGCCGAAGTCCTTCAGGATCTTCTTTTCCAGCGGCTTCAGCGTTGTCTGCTCATTAGTATTACCAGGCGTGATGTTGAATGCCAGCGGTATCCCGTTCCCGTCCATGAACAGTCCCATCTGGACGAGAGGATTAGGGCGGTGCTCCTTGGAGTATCCGTATTTTCTGAACTCATCCTCTTCCTCTATCTCGAAGTAGTAATTGGTGCAGTCATAGTAGAGGACACCGTCATTGCGGTCGCATATTTTTTTACTTGCCTTGTAGACTTCGGACTGAATACGGTCATTCTCTTTGGCAAGCACCTCGAGCGCTCTGTATATCTGATGCAGTTCAAATGATGCAGGCTCCAGGAAGCTTTTAGCATCTTCCAGCGTCTGCTTCTTCGAAGAAGGGAACAGTGATCTGGCATAGATCAGCTTCGAGAAGATCTCATCAAGGTCGTACTCGAACTTGTAATCTTTACTGATCGCCCTGCACAGGTTAGGGATACCGAGTTCGCAGTAGATCTTCTGCAGGAATAGGTATCCGACGGAGAAGACCTGAGAAGAATCGGCATCTATACGCCTTGACGGATCATACTGGACAGAGATGCGATCTTCTTTTTCATCGAGCTGTTTCTGAGTAAGGATCTTTGCCTGCTCACGGCCCCATTCATATGGGTCTTTGTCCGGCCCGATCTTTTCTCTGATCTGTTCAAGCGTGCCGAGTTTTTTAACGATCTTATTGCTGCGTTTGCCATCTACGTAGATCGATTCAACGATGTAGAATGACTCAGCATTTTTTGTCTTGGATGTTTGCAGTCTCATGGTAGCCTCCAACACTACATGGTGTGTCTGTATATATTGAATTATACCACATTGTGAGACATTGTGCAAGAAGAATAGATAATATTTGACACAAAAAATGAGCATTTTTCAATGCTCACAGCGATTTCTATTTCACACAAGT
>CACWYF010000282.1 GCA_902765035.1 uncultured Eubacteriales bacterium | reverse complement strand
CCGAACATCGCACCGTACTGATAGATCTCACGTCCGGTTGCGTAACCGCCTCCTATCAGCACTGACTGAAGAATTACTCCCGGCAGCAAGTACTTTGCATAGAAACCGCTCTTTCTGGTATTGTTTGTGTCCCCCATACCCATTTCTCCTTTTCTGTTAATTAAGTGTAATAATTATTTATGATCCTGAGATGCCTCTGCCGTGAGCTGCACCGGCACCTCTTCTCATACGCATAACAAAAGCCGCGGTATTGTTACCGTGGCCAGTCATCTTACAGTCGTATGTGTTTCAGTTAATACCTGTCAACTCACAATTTGGCGCACGGTAACATTCTTCTTCTCAAACCAGAAGAAGCTGCTCCAAGCGCTGAACTTATTTGTGATGTGATAGTTACAACTGATGTTATTCATTAGTAAACTCCTGTAGTCAATTTGTATTAATGTGGATTATAGACAATCTTTTTGGATAATTCAACAAAAATACATCAAATTTTTGTGCATTTTTATGAACATATATTCCCGGGAATTCCACCCTCTCGGTGAAGTATCCGATCCTGTGCTCGATCGGGTCCCGGGCAAAGTCAGGCAGATCGTATTCAAGAAGTTCGCCGGGTTCATACGCAGCTGTTGTCAGTGTGAAATTTCCAGCCTTGGCTGTTGGCACTTTCACATTCTGAATATACGGATTGGATCTGAATTCAGCCGCATTCAGTTTGATGTATTCTTTCATATTCTCTGTGATCATTGTCTGAAACGGTTTACCGCTTACAATGATACACCCCGTGAATCATCTTTGTCACGAGTCTCTGTAGCACGCCCATGAAGCTCCTGAGATTCCTGAAGTGAAAGTAAAAGGCAGCAGCATCGGTATCGATTGCTGTTGCCTTTTATATATGAGATATACTGAGTTCTTTTGATTATGCTTATTATCCTATTTTGCCTCATCAAGTGCTTTGCACTCTGCTTCGCGTGCTTCCCAGTCATCGAATGGTACCTTGAGTTCAGCGAAGAGGTCTCTGCCTTTGCCCTTCAGATATCTGATTCTGATGATGAAATATACAACAGCGAGAGCCATGAATCCGAGGATCATGAGGTATACGCTTGCTCCGAGTGACTTGAATGCTGATACAGCCAGGATAGCTGCTACGACAGCTGCGAATACGGCCATTACAGCAACGAATGTGAAGTTGAACTTAATTCCCGGATAGTTGCATGCGTGCGGGTATCTCTTCTTGAGGAAGAACGGTACGATGCATGTAGGGATATCTGCAAGTGCGTTGACTGCTGAGAAGATAGTCATCAGTACGCCGAATGAAAGACCTGCGCCTGCGCAGATAATAGCGAATGCCATTACATATACCAGGATCCATGTTGAGACGCCGTGCTTGTTCTTCTTAGCGAGAAATTCAGGGAATACGTCGCATTCTGCGGCAGCCTGGATCTGAGCGCATGTCAGCATGATAACAGGTACCATGGATGTCAGTACTCCGCAGAGAGGTCCGCCTACTACGAAGAATACTACGAGTCCGCCGCCCATGAAGTTGCTTGCAACGTCAGCGAGTGTTGTTACCTCTGAGCCCTGCATGCATCCAAGTGTAACGATCGACATCAGGATGTAGATGACGGCTACGATTACTGGTGACAGGATGAGTGCAAGAGGAATGTCTCTTCTTGGATTCCTTACATCATCTGCTATCTGAGATACTGCAGATCCGCCTGCCAGGCAGGATGAAAGAACGGATACTGCAGCTGCGATGGAGCTGAACTTGACACCGCTTCCCATTGCCTCGCTGAAATCGATCTGTGCTGCATTGATATGCGGCAGGCCGATGAAGATGTATACTGCAACTGCGAGCAGCATGACTATTACGATCAGTGAGTTGATCGATGCGAACAGATAGTTGCCCATGTATGCAAGCACCGCATATACAAGAAGGCCGCTGAGCTTTATCCTGATGATTACTATGTCATCATTACAGGCACAGATCTGGATCTTGTCGATGCAGGTATCCAGTACGATCCCGTGGTAGTAAAGGATTTTAAAAAGACCACATGGAACAGGCCTCATGACATCTCAAGTACAGTTGTATCAAGAAGTAATGAGCATATAGTCTTGAAGTTTAAGCTCGATGAGGCA
>CACWYF010000281.1 GCA_902765035.1 uncultured Eubacteriales bacterium | reverse complement strand
GTCAGCGGACAGTCAGGAGCATCCTCCATGAGTCTGCTGACTTCCTCGAATACTGCCAGATAGTTTGCAACTGCTTTCTTATCGCTGCTGTCATACTGCATGTCTGTTGGATATGCGGCTATATATACCTTGCAGCCGCTTACTCCTATGACGTTGTATTCCGGAAGAACATCATAGCTCTCATCATCCGCATCATAGGCAAGGATGGTCACAAGCTTTCCTCCGCGATTCGCTTCATAAAGAGCCGTATTATAGATAGTGATCGAATTCTTGCTGTTGACTTTAGCGTCCCAGCTTTTTCCATGAGTAAGAGTCATTGTGAAATGATCAGTACTCAGCGTCTTCACGCCATCCTTATCCTTCAGCTTCAGCCCAGAAGCGATGTCATAATCAGCGCTTGCCTCATTAGTCTCTTCCTGCTCTTCAGTAACGACTCCTGTTTCAACATCCGGCTCCGGCTGCACATCGACAGGCTTCATATTATGCTTTATCCCCCAGACGATTATCAGGAGGATAAGCATCACTCCGCCGAGCAGTACGGCTGTCTTTTTCAGTTTCTCCATCATAATTCTCACCTTCTCCCTGTCATTAACCGACGATCATGTTGAGTATCTCTTTGGTGAAAGTGATGATGATACCGCCTGCTACAGTCAGAAATCCATTCGCTCTCTGTGATGGGTCATGAGACTTGAGTGAAAGTCCTACCTGCATAATCCCGAGTCCGAGCAGAATGAGCCCAATGGCCCTGATCAGACTGAATATGAATTCCGACAGTTTATTGACCGTGCTGATCGGATCACCTGCGGCATAACACATGCACGCACCAAACACGAACGCCACCACCATAGCCGCATAAATTGCGAAGCCAAGCTTCATGGTGCTGTTCGCACCTTTAAGATCAATCAATTTGTTCTTTTTTTCCG
The DNA here is from genome assembly GCA_902765035.1 of uncultured Eubacteriales bacterium. Taxonomy (GTDB): domain Bacteria; phylum Bacillota; class Clostridia; order Peptostreptococcales; family Anaerovoracaceae; genus Crickella. Next base: position 1,231 of record CACWYF010000281.1, on the reverse strand, counting down.
TCATATGTTTTCTCCTTTTGTTCCGCTTCTTCCATTTGTTTTACTTCTTTCTCGACATCTTCTTCCGACAGAAGCACATAATCACCCTCAGGTATCTCGATCACATCTTTTATGCCGTTGGCAAATGCTATGTCATCCGGATCGAAGGTGAGGCTCAGCGTGAATGCTGCATCCTTTGGCTGACCGTGTATATATGGTTCCGCGCCTCCGTCTGCAGTCAAGCCAACTGCCGGGTGCTTCATGATGTCATATTTCAGATCCATGACTGGCCGCTCGCCTCTAATAAAAAGAAGCGCATATCTGTTATCCAGCATGCGCACCTCATCAGGAGTCATAAGCTCCCTTCCTGTATTCTGGTAATTAGTTGAGTAGTTGCCGTTTCTGCCGGTGCTCTTCCCGTAGGTATTGGTGTCTATCGTTTCCTTGCCAAGCAGCTCCGAGACATACTTGTGAGTTTCCTTTTCGTTACCGCCCAGGTAGACAAATTCATCGCAGTTGCCGACGATCGACTCCCACTGCTTCTCAAACAGTGCCTTGAGCTGGGCCAGGTTCTGCAGGATGATACTGACAGATACTCCTCTCGATCTCATTACCGAAAGGATCTTATCAAAGTCCGTCGGCAATGAAATATTGGCGAACTCGTCGAAAATGAACTGCACCGGTACCGGCAGACTGCCTCCGTACTTCTTGTCGGCAACCTCAAACAGCTGCTGGAACAGCTGCGTATAGAGGATACTTACAAGAAAGTTGAAGCTCGTGTCGTTGTCAGGGATGATCGCAAACAGCGCGGTCTTCTCTTCGCCGATCCGCCATAGGTCCAGCTCATCCGTGATCGTTAGTGACGCTATGCTGTCCAGATTAAACTTATCCAATCTGGAAGCAAGCGTGATCTGTATCGACTTCAGTGTTTTACCGGATCCCGAGTGATACGCATCATAGTATTTCAGTGCGATGTGATCCGGATCGGTCTTTCTCAGATCGAAGAAAAGCGTATCAAGTGCGCTCGGCATCTTGCTGTCGTCCTCATCCACCTCACCGGCTCTGAGCATCTCCATTACCATTGCAAAGTTCTGCTCGTCCTCAGGTGCTTCATACTTCAAATAGAAGACAAGCGCCATGAGGAGCATCTGAGCTGCGTTATCCCAGAACGGATCCTGAGTGGTCGAGCCTGGTGGTGTCGTCGCCTTAAAGAGATTCGTCACCAGTCTTTGCACATCGTTGTCATCCCTCA
>CACWYF010000280.1 GCA_902765035.1 uncultured Eubacteriales bacterium | reverse complement strand
CTCTCTCCTTGCCTTGCAGTGCAGGGAAAAGAGAGACGAAATAGTCTGCGAAAAGTACTGCGAATACTGAGATCAGTACTGGCTGGAGCAGGTTCTGAATAGCCATATACAGTCCTACTGCCGGATGGATCAGCTTGGTCGGCTGCAGGAAGAATGAACCCGAAGCCGGGATGATCGACGAAGAATAAACAGCAGGGAACATCTTGGCGATCGTATATATTGTCGCTAGGATGAAAGCAAGTATTACCGCGCTGCCAATCTCATTGATCTCAGCAGGAAGCGATCCGAATATACCGGATCCGATGATAGCTCCGATACCTGTTGCGATACAAGCAAGAAGTCCGATTTTTTTCTTTTCCATCTCTGGTCTCCTTTCTATTCTGGCCTGCAATTACTCAGCAGCAGGTTCAGGAATTGCATCTACGAATTTAGTTCTGTTCATGAGCGGGTGCTCAAGTCTGATAGCACCTTCCACCGGGCACTCCAGTACGCATGCTCCGCAGTACCAGCATTCACCCGGCCAGGCTACTATTGGATGTTTGCCCTGCTCGGTGCTAGGCAGCAGGACATCTCCGTGGCATGTCCTTGCACATGTGTTGCATCCGATGCACTTGGAGTCATCAAACTGTATAGGGTTCGCACTGCAAGGAACAACGGAAACTGTGAGTTCGTTCATCTTCTTCATTACTTCTTACCTCCGTTGATATAATCCTGGTTGCGTTTGTCGTATTCTGTCTTGAGGTCGCCGAAATAGTCGAGCTCAACATCGCCTCTTACCGCTTTGCCATTCTCCTGACGGATGGTGATGAAGTGATGATCTTCAGGCGGATCTACCTCCGGGTAATCACTTCTTTCGAAGCAAAGCGTCTTGGAGCTGGACTTGCGCATGCGACATGCTTCGAGGATCATCTCGGCTACGTTGAGAATGTCGAGTACCTCGTGAGTTCTTACCAGCTCATGAGTGTTGTGGCATGACAGCTTAGGTACGATCTCGGTCCTGTATGTGTTCAGCAGGTCAAGTCCTTGTACCAGCAGAGCCTCATTCTTTATAGCTCCGCAGTAGTTCTTCATGCACTTGGCGATAGCCCAGTTCAGCTCTTTCCAGCTGTATCCTTCTTCAACATACATTGGTGCGTAGAGTCTTTCGATCTCGTCATCTACCTGCTGTCTGTCGTAATCCTCCAGGGCTACAGTATCTGCATATGCGCTTGCTTTTCTGCCTGCATAGTATCCTGTTGCCGAAGCCTGTCCTGCGCAGTCTGATCCGAAGAGCTGGTCTCCGCCTGCATAGATTCCATCGATGTTGGTCTTGAGATCCCAGTCGTGCATGATTCCGCCCGGTGCACCGAACAGCTGTCTCTCGTCAGCGCTGAATGATGCTGATGTCCAGCCTGTACCGTATACCTGCATTGCTTTCTTGGATGGGTCGAATCCTCTCTTGTTGTAGTAGTCATAGACAGGAACAGCGGTCTTGCCTTCGTTACCTATCATGAGACCCCACATCGCTTTGCGCTCCATTTCAGGCATTCTGGACATGTCTGCATAGAATGGAAGCTTGTATCCTCTCTTCATGAGCTCATCGAAAGACATTGTCTCAGGGCCTCTGTACTCATATTTAGGCTCATCAATTACGCCGCCCTTGAGGAAGAACTTCTGGCCCTTGACCGGGAAGTATCTCTCTTTGACGGTCTTGAGGACGTTGCCGTCTCTGTCGAGATAAGGGATCTCAACGCCACGGGAGTCTACCATCGTGCACGCATACCAGGTGTTGTGGTTGTTGCCTGCGCTGTATGGAGGGAAGCTGGATCCTGCTGCTGAGAACTCTGCGCGGACGCTCTTCTCCATCATGGTGAATTCCATTCCTGCTCTCCAGCCCATCGAGTGACCTGAGCCGATCGAGTTGAAAGGTCTGAACTCGCAGAGCCCAGGGAGGTCTGCGTTGAACAGCCACAGTCTTGCAGGTCTTGACATGGTCAGGACGGTAGCCTTGGCGTGGAAAATGCGGATCTTACCGGTATGTGTGTCCATTCCGATAGCTCCGACGCCGCGCTTCTTGCCGCCTGCTTCTGTTGTCAGGAGTGCAGTTGCTTCGGTGTGATCATAGATCTTGACGCCGAGCTTCTTCATTTCCTTGAGAAGTGCTGGCTTGAATCCTTT
>CACWYF010000279.1 GCA_902765035.1 uncultured Eubacteriales bacterium | reverse complement strand
TGGCGCGGCGGCAGCCACAATGAAGCGGTGCTTCTGGGCAACTGCTATAAGAATTCGCTGAAGGTAGCGAAAGAGAATGGCATTCGTAGTGTTGCTTTTCCTTCGATTTCTACGGGGGTGTATTCTTATCCTTTGGAGCAGGCAGCAGCGGTCGCTGTTCGTGCTGTAAGCGAGTTTATATCTGCCAATCCGGATGCTGTTGATGAGATTGTATGGGTTCTCTTTGATGCCAAGACTAAGGCTGCTTATGATAAAGCTTTGAAGGCACTGGAGGCTGAGCTCGCTGCCAAATCGGAAGCGAAGCAGGTCAAAGCAGCGCCCAAAGCGGCTAAATCGGATCCGAAAGCCGATACAGGGAAGCTGAGCACCGCTAATCCATCATTAGTTCCCCCAATGATCGGCTTCTTTCACGAATACGAAGAATATGGCTGCTTCAGCAACTGGTATCCGGCGGGATTTAAGTATGGGGGAAGATATTTTGACAACTCGGAGCAGTTCATGATGTACCACAAGGTCATGATGTTCGGGAAGGATGAGCTGGCGGAGCAGATCATGCAGACCAGCGATCCGGCGGTGTGCAAGAAGATTGCCAAGCAGAAGTTCCCGGAGTTTGATGCGGATTTGTGGGACAAGGCATGCCAGGAGATTGTTAAGCGCGGCGTGAAGGCGAAGTTCGCACAGAACGAAGACATCCTGAAGGTCCTTCTGGGGACCGGCAATGCGCTGTTGGCGGAGTGCTCGCCGTATGATAAGAAGTGGGGGATTGGCATTGATATTGGTGATCCGGACCGATTGAATATTGCCAAATGGAAGGGCCAGAACCTTTTGGGCAAAATATTGATGGACGTCCGTGAAGAGCTGCGGCAGGAGATTCGGTTATCAGCGAATGGTAAGCCGGAATATTTTGGCGGCAAGGATACGGAGCCGATCAAAGCGCACACTCCTCAACTCGACTTCTGCCTCAAATACATCCCCATTCTGGAAATGATCGACACCGATCCGAGCCTGAAAGAAGCCTGTGCAAAACATTCCGCCTATGCGAAGGACGAAAAGCACGCGAGCCTGATCAATTATTTATACAATTACTTCATGAAAGAGGCCTACAAAAAAGGCATTGTAGTTACCAACTACATGGAATTGGTGGAAGAGGCAGGAATGAAGAATAAGGTGGCTGAGCCGACAGAGGAAGAGCTGAATGCACTTACTGCCGAGCAGATACTTGGCTGTATTGCGTGGCATTTCAGGCGGGACTATTTTAGCAATGGATCGCTTATCGACAGCAGTATTGCAGAAGGGCATATGCTTTGGATGTTGAAGGCGTATGTTGAGAAAATGTGATGTAAAACCCCGGACGACCATGGTCGTTCGCGGATACATCAGGTAAGGAGCACATATGATCAAAACAGTGATTTTTGATATAGACAACACTCTATACAATTTTGACGCAGCGCATGAGGCTGGGATGGAAGCTGTCTGCAACTATGTCTATGAGCAGTTTGGCTGGGAAAAGGAAGCTTTTACAGCTGTCTACAGAGATGTGATGGAGGAACTGTTCGATGAACTCGGGGACATCGGTTCAGCGCATAATCGTCTGCTGCGTTTTGAGAGGATTCTTGAGGATCGGGAGCTGCCCCTGTCTCCGCACGCAATGAAGATGTATTCGCTGTATTGGGATACTCTCATTGAGGAATCTGAGATCTCACCCGGCGCAGAAGAGACAATGCGCGAACTGAAAGAGAGGGGTATTCGCATCGGAATCGGGTCTGACATGACAGCCTGGGTTCAGTACCGCAAGCTGGAGAAGCTTGGGCTTCTTCAGTATTGTGACTTCGTGGTCACCAGTGAGGAGTCGAATGCAGACAAGCCAGATGCCCGGTTTTACTCTATGTGCCTTAAAAAGGCGCAGTGCGAGCCCTTCGAATGCATCTACGTGGGCGATAACTACTGGAAAGATTATCGGGGATCCATGGGCGCCGGCATTAACCCGCTGTGGTTTGTGCCGCCTCATTTGGAGGAAAAAGCCGCGGTGATAGGAGATGAGTCAGCAAGAAGGATAGGGACAAAATTAATATGGAAGATAAGGTATTCGTCCCGCGCTACGATAAAGCGGACCGGAATCATATGAGGCGGTTTTTGCAGAAGGCCGCTCCGATCATTAAAATAATTGCGGATGATAGGGTTCCGTGGGGATCTCCCGCATCAGCCGAATTGGTTGATTCTTTGGCGGCTGAGATCGGATATGAGTGTGAAGAGCAGATGGAAGATGATGCGTTGCAGGAACTGCGAGAAGACCGTCAGGTTTTGGTCAACCTTTACGGCGCTGAAAAAAAGAAGCCGAATCTGCCGGAATTGTATGGAGAGCTGAGCAAACTGCTGCGGAAGTATGGCCTTTTTGATGAGGAGGTTGTCCTGCTGGAAGAGGCTGTTGCGTATGGACACTTAAGCGGCGCAAATCTGGTTACCGTAAAGGACAAATTAAAGAGCGCCCTGCGGCTTCGGGAAGCGGATGATGCGAGTTTGTCTGAGTCTGAGTGGATCGAGGCGCAGCTGCGCAGGGCT
>CACWYF010000278.1 GCA_902765035.1 uncultured Eubacteriales bacterium | reverse complement strand
ATCCGGCACCGCATGTCATGATGATGTGGTCTGCATCGAAATAATCTCCACCGGCTCTCTCGTTCAGGTCATCAGCGACAGCTTTTCTTGTTGATTCATATCCGGCATTGGACGGATAGCTGTGTACATAGTGAGGATCAAGCTTGTGGTTGATCTCGTCTATGGCATCAAACACTTCCTGCGGCGGATTGAGCCCCGGGTTGCCTATGCTGAAGTCATAGACATTCTCTTCGCCGTAAACCTTAGCCATTCTCTTTCCTTCTTCGAACATGGCTCTGATAGTCGAGCTTCCTGCCAGGAAAGGTTTCATTGCATTGGAAATCATTTTTTCATTACCTCCGTTAGCTTTACTTCTGTTCAGACTAAAAAAGCATTCGTCCACGCAGGACACGTATGCATAGAATCTCTGTGTCCTTAATGTTGAATGCCGTTCTGATGAATATACCCTGCCGTAGCCTTTATTTCACGCCATCGAAGGAGCCCCCCATAGTATTTATACATAACTGATCTCCTTTCAGGAAAACTATCGGTCCAGGACCGGATGCTGCGGCTGTGTCTGAGAAGATCACAGTCTCTCAGACATCATTATTATAGCATATTAGTCCTTGAATTATAACGGGATTTATTCGATAATTAGATGAATGGTCTTCGGGCAGATTTCTGCCGGAAAGTACATCCTCGCGGACGGTTCCGGAGACCACAAAACAACACTTTTGCTTTACACAATGCATAATAACCGGAGGTTAAATTATGGCAACTTATGATTGGAGTAAATTCGGTCTTCATATCCCTGAAATGATGCTGCCGAAGGAAGGCACAGACTACTTTAAATGGGCAGTCGTAGCCTGCGACCAGTACACATCCGAGCCGGAGTACTGGGACAAAGTCGAAGAGATAGTCGGCGACAGCCCGTCTGCTCTCCGTCTGATGCTCCCTGAGCTCTATCTTGACGGACCAGATGAAGCAGACCGCATCAAGGCAGTCCGCGCTGCAATGGACAAGTATCTTGCAGACGGCACACTTCGCAAAATGGAGCCTGGATGCATGCTCATCAAGAGGACCGCTGAAGGACGTACACGTATGGGTCTTGTAATCGCAACAGACCTTGAAGCATATGATTTCAACAAAGGTTCCACATCACTCACAAGAGCTACCGAGGGTACAGTAGTTGAGAGGATCCCGCCTCGTCTCAGGATCAGAGGTGACGCACCTATCGAGATGCCTCACATCATCATCCTGATTGACGACCCTGGCAAAACAGTTATCGAGCCGCTAGTAAATCAGCCAAGAGAGATCATCTATGACACAGACCTCATGATGGACGGCGGACATATCACTGGTTCATTCATCAAGGAAGAGAACCTCGCAGGAATGCAGGAAGCTCTCTCCGCACTCTATGATGAGGCGGAGAAGAAGTACGGAGCAGGCAATGTTATCTTCCAGGCTATGGGAGACGGCAACCACTCACTCGCTACAGCCAAGACAGCATGGGAGAACATCAAGAAGACTCTTACTCCTGAGGAGATCGAGAATCACCCTGCAAGATACGCTCTCTGCGAGATCGAGAACATCCACGACGAGGGCATCGTATTCGAGCCTATCCACAGAGTCATCTTCGCTAAGGAAGGCCAGAGCGGAATGGACATGGTAAACAAAGTCGTTTCGCTTCTGAATGAGTTCAACGGCAAGGCATATCTCGCTGATGCAGATGCAGAAGTACCTGCCGGCGCATTCCAGATCCCTTACATCACAGGTGCACAGAGAGGCAAGATCGTAGTTGAGGAACCTTCCAACAAGCTCGAAGTTGGCTGTCTCCAGCACGTACTTGACATCATGGTCAAGGAGAACAAGGAATGCGATATCGACTACATCCATGGTACAGATGCAGTCGAGAAGCTGTCCGCAAGAGACGGCAACGCCGGCTTCATGCTCCCTGCAATGGATAAGTTCATGCTCTTCCCTGCAGTAGCAGCAGACGGAGCACTGCCTCGCAAGACCTTCTCCATGGGCGAAGCCAACGAGAAGAGATACTACATCGAGACACGCTACATCGCAAAATAAAGCTCTCTGAGCTTCGTTCCTGTTATTGAGGAACGGGAAAACACAGACAAAGGCTCCTGCGCTTTAAAACGCGCAGGAGCCCTTTTGTATTGTTAACTGATTTTGCCTGGTTTATGCCGCAGAGT
>CACWYF010000277.1 GCA_902765035.1 uncultured Eubacteriales bacterium | reverse complement strand
GGAAAGTAGTTATTATTACTATTTTGAACAGTGAAATTTTGTTGAATACTCCAAATCGGTTTTTCAATGGCAAAATGGATTGACTGTATGGAGAAAAGGGAATACAATAAAAATGCGCAATGTAGGATGTTATACATAGAATGTATCACGCGCAAGAACAAGGGATGCGCAGCCGATCGAAGAAAAGCAGGCCTTAGACCGGAAGCGCGAGTTTATCATTAGGGAGGATTTAATGATGAAAAAAAGGATTATCGCAACTTTGTTGACAGCTGTCATGGCTATCTCTCTGATGGCTTGCGGCGGCGGCAGCAGCGCAAGCAGCAGCAGCGGCTCCGGTGATGCGGCAGCTTCCGGCGACGCGGCAGCAGACACAGCATCCGACGCAGGCAGCGGAAACGCAGAGTACACGATCAAGATCGGCCACTCTGATACGACCACGAACCTGATTCATGTATCACTTGAGAATTTTGCGAAGTATGTCAACGAGCAGTCCGGCGGAAAAGTAAAGGTTGATATCTATGCAGCTGAGCAGCTCGGCTCCAATGCTGAGATGGCTGAGATGGTCGAGATGGGTTCCCTCGACGCTATGATGCTTCCTCAGGGACAGATCGCTAACTATTGCCCGAAGATCAACGCTCTGGGACTTCCTTTCCTGTTCTCTGACTATGAGAGCGTTTACAAAGTTCTCGACAGTGAGATCGGTGAAGAGCTCGTTGCAGATTTTGAAAGCCGCAACATGATCCAGATCGCATACTGGGAGAACGGCCTGAGACAGGTCACCAACAGCAAGAAGCCTATCAATACTCCCGCAGATCTGGCAGGCCTTAAGATCCGTACACCTGAGGACAAGATGACCATCGCGATCTTCGAGGCACTCGGCGCTTCTCCTTCTCCTCTGGCATTCTCCGAACTGTATCTTGCTCTTCAGCAGGGCACATTCGACGGCCAGGAGAACCCTGTTTCCAACATCTATGCGAACAACTTTGCTGATGTCCAGAAGTACCTCACCATCACAAACCACAAGTATGAGTGCAAGAACATGGTCTTCTCTCTGACAAAGTGGAACCAGTATCCTGAGGATGTCCAGAACCTTCTGAAGGAAGCAGCCAAGAAGTTCGGCGACGAGCACAGAAAGGCTATCGTAGACAGCCAGGAAGAGCAGCTCGCAGCACTGCAGGAGAAGGGCATGGAGGTTACTACACCTGATCTCGCAGCTTTCCAGGAAGCTACAAAGTCCGTCTATGACGATTTCTATGCACAGAATGACTGGGCACAGGATCTGGTTTCCAGAATCCAGGCCAAGATTGCTGAATAATCCGTATACGTTATCTGCATAGCAACAATTAAGTAAACGGAGCATTTAAATGTGTGTCCGTGTCCGCAGACTTGTCCGCGGATACGGACACATATAAAAAAGGGGAGAAAAAACATTGAAAACACTTGAGAAGATATGTGTAGTGCTGGATAAGATCGCGTCTGCGGTCACCATAGCGCTGCTTGTTTTCCTGACGATCCTCATCGCTTATTCTGTTATCAGCCGTTTCGTATTTAATACGCCGGTAGCATGGCAGTACGAGGCAACCCTTGTCTGCCTTTCCTGGGTCGTATTCATCGGCATGTCGATTACTTTCCGGAATGATGAGCATATGCGCCTGACATTTGTCTCTAATGCGCTTCCCAAGAACATGCAGAATATCTGGCTCGCCATTATGGATGCATTTGTATTCGTATTTCTTGTAGTAGCAGCGTATCTGAGCTTATCCGTTATCAAGAACGCAATGCCTACACAGTATCAGACAATCCCGGTCAGCAGAGGCCTCTTCTATATGCCTTTCCCGATCGGATGCGTCATGTCTCTCTTCCATATTGTCAACACAAATTTGAAGAGATTGTCGGGACAGACAGTTGGCGCCGAGAATGCCAATGATCCGAAGGTCTGAGGAAGGAGATAGGTCATGGTACTACAGAATGCGATATTACTTATGGGCCTCTTTTTGGGCATGATGGTCTGCGGCGTTCCGATCGGATTTTCGCTTTCCATTTCGGCGCTCGTCACTACGATGGTCACAGGCCAGTTTGAGGCTGCCGCTATCATTCACAGAATGATCGGTAACTCCAGTTCCTATACACTGCTGGCAATCCCTTTCTTCATCCTGGCAGCTAAGCTGATGAACTCCGGCGGTATCACCCGCAGACT
>CACWYF010000276.1 GCA_902765035.1 uncultured Eubacteriales bacterium | reverse complement strand
CCTGCACCTTGACCTTGATTCCCCTGTCATGGCAGGCCTTAATGAGTTCATCAAAATCTTCCAATGTCCCGTACTCCGGGTCGATGTCCAGCTGCTCCAGGAATTCGTATTTTTTGCCGTCCATAAAGCCTGAAAACCTTGAAATTTAAAGGGTTTTAAGGCGAGACGCCTAACACTGTGTTCCGCGTTTCCTGCAACACCACAGTTTGTGCTTTTCCCCCGGTTCCCACCACTAGATATAGTTGCCGGTTCTGCGTTATCCTACATGTTGGCCGCCCGTTCTCATAACAAGTAAAAAGAGGCCGCCTGAAAGCGGTCTCTTTCGTGGATTTCGCATATTCGGTTCGCGCGTTTTAGCCCGGTGGCCACTGCATTGCTCTCTTGCCGAGTATGTGTATGTGCAGGTGCTTTACTGTCTGCTGTCCGTCTTCACCTGTGTTGATGACACATCTGTAGCCGTTGTCCAGACCTTCCTGAGCGCATACGTCCTTGATCTTGAGCATCATATATCCCATGAGCTCTGCGTGCTCGTCCTTGAGATCATCAAGCGATGCGACGTGGATCTTCGGTACCATCAGCATGTGTACAGGCGCCTGCGGTGATGCATCACGGAAAACAGCGATTTTGTCATCCTCATAGACCATGTCTGTAGGGATCTCGCCGTTAGCCAGTTTGCAGAAAATGCAATCGTCCATGGATCTTACCCTCCTTATTATTTTTACATATATGCGCTGAACAAGTCCGCGCAGTCTGCTTCTGGTCATTATTTTACACTTTCTCCTCAATTAAGTCGAGCGCTGCAAAACGTGTCAGAACGTGTCAGGACTTTATAGAAGGTGCCCGGCTCGAGTGTGCTCTCCGGGTCTTTGATGTATGTCTTGATATAGTTGCCGGTGTATCCGGTCATGTATCCGTCCTGGATCTCCTCGGCGAGTATCGTGTGGCCGATGCCTGTATTGGCTGTTCTGAACCTGCGGGCGACCTCTTCCGCGGTCTCCTCGAGCCTGTCCGATCTTTCGATCTTGACCTCGCCCGGCACCGCATCCGGAAGTGATGCTCCGGCAGTCCCCTTTCTCGTCGAATAGCGGAAGACATGCACTTTGCCGAAATCCGACTTTCTGACTATATCCTGCGTATCTGCAAAATCCTCTTCCGTCTCCCCGGAGAATCCGACGATTATATCCGTCGTGATGCCGTAGAGCGGATCAAATTCCCTGATGGCCCTGACTATGTCCAGATACTCGTCACGTGTGTAGTGCCTGTTCATGGATCTCAGGATGTGGTCGCTGCCCGCCTGCACCGACAGGTGGAGGTGGTGACAAAGTCTCCTGAATCTTATTATTTTCTCGACGTGGTCTTTGTCTACAACTGTAGGCTCAAGGGAGCTGAGTCTGATCCTGAAGTCGTCGCCTTCAGGCATCTCTATCTCATCGAGCATCGCGAGAAGGTCGGTCAGCTCGTATTCCGAGCCGTCCTCTGTTCCGTACAGTGCTGTGTTGATCCCGGTCAGAACGATTTCTCTCACTCCGGAGTCAAGCAGCATGCGTGTCTCCTGCACTATCTCCTCCGCAGGTCTGCTTCTTACAGGTCCGCGCGCATAAGGGATAAGGCAATAGGAGCAGAATCTGTCGCAGCCTTCCTGGATCTTGATGTAGGCTCTTGTCATTCCCGGCTCACCCGATTCGACAAGTCCCATGTCTTCGTATTCGGTCAGCTCGGCGCGCGGAAGCACGAGCACCTGCGTTCCTGAATCAGAGCCGGATCCCGGGCAGCCTTTTACTCCTGCATCCGCCGGCTCTCCCGCAGCACCCTGAGCATCGCTCCGGTCGGACGGCTTTGCCTCAAGTCTCTCGAGCACCAGCCCGCATATCTTCGCCTTCTGTCCGTTGCCGACGACCATATCTACTTCAGGCATCGATGCCACTTCTTCGGGTTCGACCTGGGCATAGCATCCGGTCACGACGATGAGCGCATCAGGATTGATGCGTTTTACACGCCTGATATACTGCCTCGACTTCCTGTCAGCGATGTTCGTGACAGTGCATGTATTGATGATATATACATCTGCAGGATCTTCTTCCCCTACAGAAACAGCACCACGAGAAACGAAGGCCTCTCTCATGGCCTCCGTCTCGTAGTGATTGACTTTGCATCCAAGTGTATGAAAAGCGACTCTCATCCGGAAAATGTGTGTACTCCCATGCATTGACTTTGTTTATCAGTAAGTTATGCCCTTCGGCATATGTGAGAGTCTACCATTCATTTACTCTGCGGTCAACTCGCGTCTTAAGTCAGTCAGTTGCGCATTGCACAGGATCAGAACAGCAGCCCGCCGTCAGTACCATTTGCTTCAAGCTGCTCCTGATACTCCTCGCCGGATTCCTGCTGGGCCTGCGGCATCTGCTGCGTCTGCGCCTGTGCCTGCGGCTCATCCATCTGAAGCCTCTGCACGAGGATCGTAGCCAGCTTGACTGCTTCCCTTTCGTGCAAAGTGATCCCTCTCGACATCCTCTCGTGCTCAGGATCCCAGTCGCGGATGTCGAACTTCGGCGGTTTGCCGTTCCAGGCGACGATGTTGACCTCCCTCGCCCAGCCGCTCTTGTGCGTATCCAGGACTCCGAGCTTCTCGACCAGCTTGAACTCGATTTCCCTGTTCTGGTTGTCGTTGTTTGAATTGCTTCCGTTATAAATTGCCATCTTCTCCTCCTTTTCTGCCGCGGCCTGTTCACGTTCATTTTTTCTGCCTCCCGGCAGCAGGCTGCCGCGGCCCTTTACAAGATGTGCGTATATGCTAACCCAAAGCGGAAAATCTGTCTAATCCGATTCTCCCTTAAACCGACATTCTTTACACTTAAATCAAAAAAACATCAAAAATACAAAAGAGCGCTGCATTTTGCAGTGCCCATTTCCATATACGTAAACGAAAAAGAATCCCCGCAGCAACAATGCTGCGGGGAAATTAATCAAGGATTACTCGATGATCTCTGTTACAACGCCAGAACCTACTGTTCTTCCGCCTTCTCTGATA
>CACWYF010000275.1 GCA_902765035.1 uncultured Eubacteriales bacterium | reverse complement strand
CATCAATATTTATATAGGAGGACTTTTATATGACCAGACCTTTAGCTTACATCTCTGCCCCTTGGGGGACTGATGCTCTTGAAAACGCCACCAATGCCGCCAACTACTGCCGTCAGGCATATGAGGCCGGATACTCGCCCATCTGCCCTGTATTGTTCATGCCCACGTTTCTGAAAGGCGACGCCCCTGCCGAGGTCAAGGACCGGCAGGAAATGTCTGATGAGCTGCTCAAGCGCTGCCGCATCCTTGTTGTCTGCGGCGACAAGGTGAACGATGAGGTCAAGAGCAACATTGCTTTGGCCAAGCATTGCCGGATCGCGTACACCACGCTCAGCGGTATCCTCGCTGTGAGCAAGCTGGACTGAACAAACATCTCAGCAGGAGGACGAGCCTATTGTCCTCCTGCTTCTATATGAAGAGAAAAGGAGATCGCTATGCCCAAGATCAACATGACAGCATGGAACCATAAAGTGAGTCACACTTGCCTGCACATCCTGCGTGAAGCGGGATACCGCAAGCCGAAAGACATTGCTTATGTGAGAGTTTCGAGACTTCTGCAAATCCCGGAGCTTGACGCTAACGACGTAACCTCGATGCTGTCGGCGTTCTATGACACTATATGTAAGACACGCCCGCCGGTCAGCTTTGGCCTTTCCAGAGAAGAGCTTGCCGACACAATCCATGAAATCTGTGAAAGGTATGGGTCCGACAGAGAGCCCGCAGAACTGCTCACCCTGACAGCGAAAGAACTTGTAGATATTACGGAGGGCAACACAGTTGTGCTTCCGCAAATGGTCAGGAAGATCAAGCATATGGTGCTCGGAAAACCTGATCCGGAGGAATTGCTGAAGCTGCCTCCTGTTCAGCTGGCAAGCAGGCGGGAAGGACGCTGGTGGGATGACCGGTCTGACGCTCTTGGGCCGACATGGGAAGAACAGCTCAGGGCAGCGGAAATAGAAAATGGCGGTAATCCCGGATATGATTGCGACTAAGATCTGCAGCATAATCGTCGGTGCAGCGGAGCGCTTCCGTCTTCTTGCTGACATTGACGGAACGTGTGGTTTTCGCTAAAATCTGAGCAGAGGGGGGGGTATCCTTTATGGCAAATTATTATATTGCTGACCTCCACATCGGCCATGCCAATGTCATCAAGTTTGATAGCCGGCCCTTTGCAGATCTCAATGAGATGCACACCGCCATTGTGGAAAACTGGAATCGTGTTGTGCGAAGCAATGATACCGTTTATATCTTAGGAGACTTCTGTTGGGCAAAAGAATCTGAGTGGCCGTTCTATCTCGGTCCGCTTGCGGGGCAGAAGGTGTTGATTCGGGGCAATCATGATCCTGAGCGGTTCAGCCAGACCACAAAGAAGTTCCTGACAGACATAAAGGACTACAAGGAGATCATAGACGACGGCAGACACGTCATTCTGTCCCATTATCCGATCCCGTTCCATAAGGCAGACTATGACCCCAACTGGTGGATGCTCTATGGGCATGTCCATAACACGAGGGAGTTTGATTTCATGCAGAAGCTCCGCCTAGAGGTAGCAGCAGCCCGCACAGAGCAAGGTCACTGTATAGCAAACTGGATCAATGTAGGCTGCATGATGCCCTGGATGGACTACACACCGAGGACGCTGGACGAAATCATTGAGCGAGAAACGGCATACATTACAGAAACTTAACACATAGTTCTTTCTTTTGTCTTGAAAAAGTCTCTATTTCAAGGTACAATAATCTTGAAACAGAGAGCTTGTATTTCTTGAGAGGTGACAGATTTGGTTGAGACTGCACAGCAGATACAAGAGCGTGAACGGCAGGAGGATTTAGCCAGACTCCGTGGTTTGCGTCCTATCGACGATGATTTCATGCGCTGCATCTTCCGGGACAACATACCACTTGCTCAGATGGTTTTGAGAATCGTCACCGGCATCAGCGATTTGGAGATCATTCGGCTTGAAACGCAGAAGGATATGAAACGACTTGTCGGTGCTCGGTCGATCTGCCTGGATGCGTATGGCTGCGACTCAAGCGGGCGAAAATATGATCTGGAGATCCAACGTGCCGATCGTGGTGCAGGAAAGCGCAGAGCACGCTACCATTCCAGTTCAATGGATGTGGAAAACCTCGATGCAGGCCAAGACTTTGATGAGCTACCGGATACCTTTACGATCTTCATCACAGAGCATGATGTATTTGGTCAGGGAAAAGCAATC
>CACWYF010000274.1 GCA_902765035.1 uncultured Eubacteriales bacterium | reverse complement strand
CAGCACCTTTCATGTTCTCCTTGAACTTCTCATCCGTATGGAGACTGCCGTTGTCAGCTGCCCTGTATCCGGCCCTTATGAATACATAGTCTGCCCCGCTTGACTTGACGCGTTCCCAGTTGATCTCGTTTTTCTGATGTTCAGATACGTCGATGC
Organism: uncultured Eubacteriales bacterium; assembly: GCA_902765035.1. Lineage (GTDB taxonomy): Bacteria > Bacillota > Clostridia > Peptostreptococcales > Anaerovoracaceae > Crickella. The sequence continues at coordinate 2,094 of CACWYF010000274.1, read as the reverse complement.
CGTGCAGAACAGCGCATCCGTCAAACTTATCATCATGGTGGAATCCATCATCTGTTATGTACAACTCCGGTTTTTTGTCTGAATAGTCAGCGAACTCAAGAGCTCCCCAGATAATGAAAAGCAGCGCCAGAAGTGCAAAACAGCATGCAGCAATGTACTTCGGAGTCCAGTTGACGCTTCTTATCTTTCTGAAGATCCACTTCAGAGCTTTCAGAAGTCCTGCCCCTATTGCCCCCAGTATCCCAACAGCTTTGCTTTTCCCGGACGCCTTGACGGCAACGGCCTTATCAGCCGGCTGGATGTCCGCAGGCGTGACTGTTTCCTGAGGCTCAGGCTTCTCAGTACGCGGCCTGAGGTCGCTTTCCTGTATGATCGCCCGGCGTTCCCTGTTAGCGCTGTCGGCAGTCACCTCTCTCACCGGACTTTCAGCTGTTTTATCCTCAGCAACCGTCTGAGACTGAGCCGCCTCTGCGGCCCTTTGCGCTCTCTGCTCGGCAAGCTTGCGGCGTTTTGCCTCGATTTTGGCATTGCGCTTACTGTCTTTCCTGCTCTGTTTTGCGTCGTTGTTATTTTCGGCCATCCCGGTTCCTCATTTCCCAAATCCGTCTGACGAAATTGTAGCTAGATATTGTTATTGTAACACAAATAACCGCATACTACATCCCATATGTTGTGGTTATTGAAGAAACTGACGGAACAAATCCGCCGATCGTGCAAAATAGATTTCTTTACGGGTGTTTTTTTATCGGAGATGGGCTATAATTAACATGTATGAGTTATTTCGTTAACACTTATGTAAATCCGGATAATGGAGGAGCCACAAGATGATTAACACCTTACTTGTAGCAGCATCCCTTAAAGCTTTGGAAGAGATTCTGCAGGACAACGATATTCCTTACGAAATATATAAAGACGAAGCATCAGACATGTATCAGGAACTGTGGGAAACCGCTGATGCCGGCGAAAAGGCTCTCACAATGAGACAGGCAAGACCGGCTATACATCGCATCATCCACAAGGAACCGTATGTTTTCATCAAGAGCGGCGGTCCGCTGGTTCTCAAGTTCAATGATGCATCGCGCAAAATGAAGGATTCTTTCGGTGAAATGCTTCTCGAACGCGAAGATCTCGACTGGCACATAGCATTTTCCATCAAGAGCGACGCGAGGATCATCGCATCAACAGCAGTTGCAGACAGACACGACGCAGAATACGAAGATCACACCGTTAACGTATACAACGTGATCGATGATTTCGGCGACAGGATATTCGGTGTTCCGTGCACCAACGAGTATTTCCAGGATATGAATGCTATTCTTGAACAGATCTCACACGATGGCCATGAGACATGGATCGAGCGTTTCAAGGATGATGATTTTGCTTATGATAAGCTGATCACACCAATGCTCGGCGCTATCGCAAGAGAGATCCCGAGGATCTGCAAGGATCACCCGGAAGCACCTGCTAAGCTTCTCGACTTCTTCTACAGCAAGTACGACTACTATTACATCAACCCTATTGACGAGCTTGAGATAACACGTATAGGCGCGATCAATGTACATCACGGACTTGGACGTATTCCTAACAATGTGCACCATTACACAGCAACAGTCGATGCTCCGACTCAGCTTCTCGAGGTAAGATTCGCTACCGGTCCTCACGGAGAGATCTCAAGAGATACTATCCAGCTCAACTTTGACGGAGGATGGGCTGTATGCCTTACAATAGTCCGCAATGAGAATGAGAAGTACGGACGTTTCTTCGCAGTCAAGGCTTATCTGCCTGTAACTCCATTCGGAAGCTACAGAGATCAGGTCAAGTGGGATCCGGAAGCATAAGAACACCTTCCCAACTAACATACAGCAGGCGGTCAGATGGCCGCCTGTTTTTTATGCAAAACGCCCTCAGCGTATGCGTCTGTCTCGAGACGAACATTCAAGGAGCTTCTGCCGACATTTTTGCATCCTTACGGGTCGGACGCTCCTTTCATGAGTCTCTCGCCACACGCATACGCTGAGGGCGTTGTTATTATAAAAGTAATCAGATTGCGTTGCGCAGTGCCTCTACCGATCGCATATCAGTTGCCCAGCTGGT
>CACWYF010000273.1 GCA_902765035.1 uncultured Eubacteriales bacterium | reverse complement strand
GCCCCTCGCTTGATCCTTCAGATGTTATCGCTCGCCTTGCGGGTCATGGCGCATCACCGGACGGCGCTCTCCTTTTACAGAGCCGGATTAAGAATGTACTAATGCTGATTGTCCTATCAGCAACTGCCCTACTGTGTATTCAGTTATCAATGTTCGTTACACCGGAACCGTCACCGTTTCTTGTTATCTGTCTTAGCAGTCTTGCGTGACCTCTGTTCTCTTGGTGTGACCGTATTATCGCCTCTTTTTCTGTTTAAAACAGGACATTGAATGTCCCGTTTTTGCAGTGAAAGTCCTGTTTTTCGATGCTAATTTCATAGCTTTTCCTGAGTTTTCAATGTCTCCGAGGGGGACATTGAATGTCCCCCTGGTCTGAAAAAAGTCACAGCTGTCCAAGCCTCAGGAATCCCATTGCCTCAAGGCATTCATTGACTTCCTCTATGCAATAGTTCTTTTCTGATGAGATTATCTGCATATATACAGCATCCTGTGGATTCGATGGTCTAAGCCTGAATGGAGATTTCTCTATAAGGGCAAATGCTTCTGTCGGGTTGAGCTTCAAACCGATGCATAATGCTATGACAGTCTGCTTGTTAGGTTCATAATCATCATCATTTCTAAGACGCTGGATAGTCTTCTCAGAGAGGTTCGCTTCTATCGACAGTCTTGCCCTGCTCATCTTCTTTACACGCATCAGTTCGAACAACGTATCTGCAAATGATCCGGAATAGTTCCTCACTTTCTTCGCTGCGATAGTGGTCTCTCTCATACGGATATACAGGTTTTCATTCATAAGTCTCTTCTGCATTTCATGTCTCCTTTCTTCATCTGAAGCGGAGACATGCCGGGTGCATAAAAATCGGGTATGACAAGCCACATGAAACTCGCGCTTCATATTCGTGGCCGGTCATACCCAATTGCCGGCTTCTTATTCAGTTGCTCCTGCGCTGCATTGGGTAGTGCTCCGGTAGCTGCATCAGCAGAAGAGGCAGTTTAATGTCATGCCCGGGACATCGTATAAAACAAAAAGCCGAAGTTGCTTGACCTTGCTTGGGTTTTGAGTGGTCAATTAAGCAACTCCGGCAATTTAGTACCTCGTTATGACTAACGGGTCAGGGCTCGGTAGCGGTCATTAAGTTGTAATAATGCCCGACTCCGGGCATTGGATGATCAGCTGACCTGATCGTCTGATGCGGCATCTTCTACTGCCTGTATGAGGTCATCGAAATCTATCTGCATGGTATTCCGTCCGACCTTGGTCTCAAGGAGGATGCGGCCCTTCTCTGTATCTATCAGGGCATCGCACACCCTCTCACTATCTCTGTTACGTATAGGCTTTCTTTTCATTATGCTGGTTCTCCCTTCTTTATATGCACTCATCCGCGGTCACCGGCCGTGCAGATCCATTCTCCGGTCAAGGGAAAAGGACCGGTATCCTATCTGCCATTACCGCATGCTGCAGAATCATGTTTTGTCTAAAAGTGTGTGGTCTTAGTTCTACGCAACTTTGCGTGAAACGCTGCCCTTATATATGCAGCCCGTTTCAGAGCTGCATATCGTTAAGCATTTTTACAGAATTATCAGTATGTCTCTCCCGTATTCAAGCCTGTCCTGCAGCAGCCCCAGTCGCTGCAATCGTATCTTCACTGCTGATCTGGATACCCCACATGTATCTGCTAGATTGCCGATCAGCCGGTCAAGCCCAGGCTTTTTATTTCTGTCGTATTTGTGTCCGGTGACGAAGACTCCGTCAGGGAATCCCATACACCTGATCATGCGTGTAGCGCACGGCACTAGTGTATCTGCAGGCAGAGCTACGGCTGCTGCAAAGACATCCGCCTGGTGCTCCCGAAAATCCTTCTGGCTCTCGAGCTTCTTTCTGCTTTGTCCGGACTTCTTTCTGCTGCAGAATTCCGGTGGACAGTTTCTCCTCATGCCATCCTCGAATACTTCTCTGTGCATACAGAAGTGACCGCCCTCATGCAGTACCGTGAAGTTGGCCAGCGCTTCCTTTCCCGGTGCCATTACTGAATTGTCTATGATGATCGTGTTCGGTAGAACCGTTATGTACCTGGTGCACATATGCTCTCTGTCGAACACCTTCACTCTGGTCTCAGCAAAGCATGTCATTCCGAGTATCGGCTGTTCACCTTCCTCATAGTAGATATCCTGGTATTCTATTCTGGCACCAAGATAGCTCTCTACAAAGTGAAATGCATTTATCGCTGTCGGGATCCCGTCCAGAAGTGAGGGCCTGT
>CACWYF010000272.1 GCA_902765035.1 uncultured Eubacteriales bacterium | reverse complement strand
TGATCGATACTATCGTTCTTCCTAGAGATTACGGATTCCCTGTATGCTCAATCGAGAAGGAGTACATCAACACTGCTTCAGGACAGCTCAGAACAAGATTCCAGGCGTTCGTTGAGAGCGTAGAACTCAAGAAGATACAGGAGGGCAAGTAGACATGAAAAAACCTGATCTGAAGAAACTCAAAGAAGTCAACTTCAAGAAGGCTGCTAAGGATTTTGTCTACGGCAAGCCTCACGGAGAGAGAAGACTCGGAGACCTGTATATTCCTAAGACAGGTCTGTATAAACACAGAGAATGGCGTGGTATCAAGGATACCATGTACTACTTCAACAATATATGGCTGTACAACTACGGCATGATCGTCCGTGACCTGATGGTATACGGCGGCGGACCTAAGGGAGCTGTTCAGTTCCTCAAGGGAACATGGAGATACAGATGGATGGGTCAGACATATCTGACAGTACTCCACTGGTTCGACAGATGTCTTGAGGGTATGAGAGGCGAAACACTCGCAGCTTCCGCATGGCACTTCAGAGGAATCGTAAGTGCCTGCCTTTATCAGATAACAGGCTTCTTCAACAGAGACGCAAACATCGGCGGAGACCTTGCTCTCAGAGCAAAGACTCTCGGTACCGACGAGACAGTCTGGGGAGGAATCATCTATCCGTACATGGATCAGGGCGCAATGTACCTGCCTACACAGATGATCCCTTACTTCGTAACATGCCACTGCAACAACCATACAGTACTGAACTACATTGACGCAGCTCAGGCTTACGGACTCCCTGGAGACCCATGTCCGATGTGCCAGGCAGAGGCCGGCATCTTCATCGAGGATGACGTTCCGGATTCATACGTAGCTGTAGTTACAACTAACGAAGCATGCGACGGATCTGTAGGAACATCAGTTATTCAGGACTGGATGATGAACAAGCCGCTCTTCGCTATGCCTCAGGTAATGCAGTTCGACGACGATACAGTACTTGAGAACTGCGCTAAGGAAATCGAGATGGCATGGAGATTCACCGAGGAGCAGCTCGGAGTCGAGTTCCACTGGGATGAGCTGGTCAAGCACATCAAGCTGCAGAATCAGCAGAACCAGTTCGAGAGAGAGAAATGGGATGTAGCTGCAAATACACACAGCTATCCGATCAACGGAGTTGCCCAGGCTCTCTACAGAATCTTCTACTCACAGTACGGTGAGAGACCTTTCTGGCACGATGTTGACAAGAAAGTCAGAAAGATCATGGAGAAGTGCGTAAACGAAGACATCAACACATTCCCTATGACAAGACACAGAGTCATCGCATGGTCATGCGCTCCTCTGTACTACTCAGCATGGTGCACATGGGCTTACAACTGCTGGGGCCTCAACACCATCATCAACATGGACTCACTGATGTTCGACCTGGATATCAGAACAGACACTTATGAGAACTGCCTGCTCGACATCGCGAAATATCATGAATGGGCTCCGATGAGAAGAATGGCTGTAGGCGGACTGCAGCACATCTTCGAACTGTGGGAGAACATGGAAAAGTTCAACTGCGACATGGTTATGATGTATGACCAGCTGCAGTGCAAGGGAATGCAGGGCGTTGTAGGACTCTTCGAGGATGAGTTCAGAGCACGTGACATCCACGCTATCTGGATGCCGCACGCACTGCCTGACAAGAGAACTGTTCCTAGATCACAGATCAGACAGATCATCAACGACTACATGTTCACAGTAATGGGCGAGGAACCGCTCGATCCGTCACTGCTTGATTTTGACGACAGCGACAGCTGGTAGAAAGGAGCCGCCATGTTTGGTAAGAGAAAAAAGAAAAAGTCGCTCATCGGGAAGATCATCCGTATTTTCCTCGGTATATATGCCGGTCTGTTCTGCGTATTCTTCTTCGACCTCGACGGCAAGCTGCTCTACTACGTTGTTGAGCCGTTCATGAAGAACCACTTCGACAACATGGAGAGAAGAGATCCGCATTCAGTACCGTATGACATGCTCGATACAGAGTACATGAAGTAATAAAAAGATATCTATAGAAAGAAGTTATTGCAATTATGAAGAAAAAGTTTAAGGCCGAATCCCAGCGTCTGCTGGACATGATGATAAATTCGATCTACACGCACAAGGAGATCTTCCTGCGTGAGATCATATCGAACGCATCGGATGCCATCGACAAGATGTGCTACATCGCTCTGACTGACAAGTCCGTCGGAATGAACCGGAGCGATTTTGAGATCATCCTGACGCTCGAC
>CACWYF010000271.1 GCA_902765035.1 uncultured Eubacteriales bacterium | reverse complement strand
CAGACTGGTTGTGGACGAGTTTATGCTGTAGGGCTTTGAGAGTATGTAGAGTTTCAACGTACAAACCTGACTTGGGAGCCCGCAGCAATGCGGGCTTTAATCATGCAGACGGGCAGCACCGCAGATATGGGAGTCCGGGACCGAACGGGTAACACATCAACTATCACTCAGGTCAAAAGACAAATAATTCTAGGGTATCAAAGGAGAAAGAATTATGAAGAAGAATTGGACAAAATTTCTTGTCGTAGCTCTGTCGGTAATGATGGTATTTGCTATGACAGCATGCGGTGGCGGTTCAAGTGACGGCGGCAGCGAAGGCGGTGACAATGTGTTGCATCTTGGCGGCATCGGACCTCTGACCGGACCGGCAGCTCTCTACGGAGTTGCAGTTAATAATGGTGCTCAGCTCGCTGTTGATGAGATCAACGCAGCTAATCCTGATGGCGTTCAGCTTGTATGGGACATGCAGGATGACGAGCATGATGCTGAGAAGTCAGTAAACGCTTATAACAAGCTTATGGATGATGGAATGCAGGTTCTTATCGGAACAGTAACATCTGCACCTTGTACAGCTGTAGCAGCTGAAGCATATGAGAACAGAACATTCGTCCTGACACCATCTGCTTCTGCAGCAGCTGTAGTTGAAGGCAATGACAATGTATATCAGCTCTGCTTCCAGGATCCTCAGCAGGGACAGATCGCAGCAGATTACATCGCTGAGAACTATCCTGATGCAGTAGTTGGTGCTATCTATAACAACGCAGACAACTACTCAACAGGAATCTACGATGCATTCAAGGCTGAATTCGAAGCTAAGGGCAAGACTGTTGCTGCAGCAGAGGCTTTCGCTGATGATGCTAATGCTGACTTCAGTGCACAGCTCAACAGCATGAAGAATGCAAACGTTGATTTAATCTTCCTGCCAATCTACTACACACCAGCTTCGAATATCATGAAGCAGGCAAGTGATATGGGATACGCACCTAAGTACTTCGGATGTGACGGACTTGACGGAATCCTTGCTCTTGAAGGATTCGATACAGCTCTTGCTGAAGGATCTCTGCTCCTGACACCGTTCTCTGCAGATGCAGAGGATGACGCTACAAAGGCGTTCGTTGATGCATATCAGAAAGCTTACGGTGAGAAGCCTATCCAGTTCGCAGCTGACGCATATGACTGCGTATATGCAGTATATGAAGCATTCGGCAAGACAGGTCTTGGAACTGATGCAAGCATGGAAGATATCTGTGAGGCAATGATAGAACAGTTCAACGGCGGATTCAGCATCACTGGTCTGACAGCATCCGGCGAGATGAAGTGGGAGTCCACAGGTGTAGTTGATAAGGCTCCTAAGATTTACCTCATTCAGGATGGTAAATACGTTGAGCAGTAAAGCTCTTGCTGACTTAAGTAGATAGTTGTTTACAGGGGGTGCTGCATTTTCATATGCGGCACCCCAAAATAGCTTATAGACCGAATACTAATAAAGGACAATAAAATGAATTTCTTGACAAATTTGATTTCGGGTCTGAGTCTTGGAAGCGTGTATGCGATAATCGCACTCGGCTATACGATGGTATACGGAATCTCCAAAATGCTTAATTTTGCTCATGGAGATATCATAATGATAGGCGGCTATGTATCGTTTGTTCTGACTATGTATGTAGGGATGAACGGATGGGTAGCACTTCTCGTTGCAATGGTCGTCTGCACACTGCTTGGTATACTTATCGAAAGACTGGCATACAGACCACTACGTGGCACAGGATCTCTTGCCGTTCTTATTACGGCTATAGGGGTGTCATATTTCCTTCAGAATTCAGCACTCCTTATATGGGGAGCCAATCCGAGAGTTTTCCCTAGTCTGTTTGAGGGCATCAATACGATTCACGCAGCAGGGGGCAAGCTGACTATCGCACCTGTATCTCTCTTTACGATTCTGGCCAATATCTTAATCATGATAGTTCTGACACTGTTTGTTAACAGAACAAAGGCAGGCAAAGCCATGAGGGCTGTATCCGAAGATAACGGTGCGGCTCAGCTGATGGGCATAAATGTCAATCAGTCCATATCACTCACATTTGCAATAGGATCAGGTCTTGCTGCAGTTGCGGGTGTACTCATGTGTTCTGCTTATCCGGTGCTGATGCCTACAACAGGCGCGATGCCTGGTATCAAGGCATTTACAGCTGCCGTATTCGGAGGAATCGGTTCCATACCGGGCGCTATGATAGGAGGACTGCTCATCGGTGTCATCGAG
>CACWYF010000270.1 GCA_902765035.1 uncultured Eubacteriales bacterium | reverse complement strand
CCTGGCTGCCAGAAGTAACAGTAATCAGTCTCTGCCATGTTACTCCAGTGGCAGCGCCTTCACCTGAATAATCGCTAGTACCAACAGTAGCATTTCCTGTGTTTTCTTTAACAGTAAGGCTGTTTGCTACATATTCAAGGCCAGTGTACGCCTTATCCCAAACAAGAATCTTATCGTCGACTTTAGCAGTTTTCGGAATTGTAACCTTGACCTGATAGGTAAGCTCATCGCCAACCGCGACGTTCTTGTCATCGTTTGTCTGAGTTGCGTTATCCTCATCAGCCTGAGTCTTATCATTCGGCGGATAATCGTTCTTTTCCTTAATAGTCACATCGGTTGTAGCTGCAATCAGATTGTCTCCTGCAACACTCTCAATGATGTAATAACCTTTATCAAGTCCACTTGCTGACCATTTTTTCGTAGTAGTATTATAAGTGAGAGTTCCAGTGGAATCATATACATTGTTCTGTTTCAGCCATTTTGCAGCCGCCTGAACAGTGTCTGCATCCTTAGCACTATTATCCCATTCTACTGAATAATCAGTGGATCCTGCAATAGGAGTAAGCTTAAACCAAAGGTTGCCTGTTGCTTTAGTCCATGTCTTCGCATCTGCATCCCATGTGCCAAGTTTTGTAGCAACTGCCGCACTTGCTTTATAGGAAACAGGATGATCCTCGTCACCAGTTACAGCACCAGGTGTGCCATCTGCATCATATCCACCGCCAGCGCTGTTGCCAGTGAAATCGGTGCCATAATCTGCACTAAATACCTTGTAGTAACTCATTACACGGCCACCGTCAGTATCACTGGCGTCGCCTGCATACGTAGAATCTTGCTCGATCTCAATTTTAACTGTTGCTGCTGCCGGTGTATCGCCATCGCCTGCTGCAAATACTGTGACTCCCATCGCCAGTACCATTACCATGGCAAGCGCCAAAGCCATCATCTTCTTTAATGATTTCATATTTTGTCCTCTCTTTTTATTTACTATCATCTAGTTCTTTATTTTTATCATTATACCAATTATTTTTCAAGAAGGTACTGGAATATACCTCCTTTCCAATATATTCGGTACTCTGCCGACGTCTCTCTCCCGGCAGGTCTCTGTTTGAGAGTATCCGCAAGGGGATGTTTTCGGTATTAAGATTAATTCCGGCTGGCTCCGTGGTATCCGCATCCAGCGACCGCGAGCGGCTTTCCAGGCCGGCTTTCCTCGTATGCTGCAACAGGTTGTCTCTCTCAACCGAACACACCTCCTTCCATTTGTTTCTTATATGTTTTCATTGGATCTTCCCGAATCTTGAGAAGGGCCAGATGCAAAACACGATTTTTCCTACGATCTGCTCTTCTGCTACGCAGCCGACCGATGTATTGCGGGAGTCAACCGAGACGTCCCGGTTATCTCCCATGACGAATATCCTGGACTCCGGAACCTGATAGGGAAGTTTGATGTTGCAGTCCCCAAGTGCCTTCGTCTGCAGATATGGTTCTTCCAGTTTCTCGTTATTGACGTAGACGTTGCCTTCCTTGTCAATGTCCACCCAGTCGCCCGGGTTCGCGATCACCCGTTTTACCAGGATCTTGTTGTTGTAGTAAAACGCTATGATGTCACCTGTCTTGAATTCGTTGCTTTTCAGTGATACAACGATGTCTTCTTCTGTCAGCGTCGGGTTCATACTTGATCCGTAGATCCTGAGTACCGGAAGCAGCAACACCGCGACCAGAGCAGCGACCGCTGCCACTGTAATCAATGTGTAGATCGTGCTTCGGAGCACCGTCCGGTAATTCTTCGCGTATGTGACACGTTTCAGCTCCGTTTCCAGTTGTCCTGTCGAGGGAAGATCCTCAGGCGAAAATGTGTTCTTTTTCACTTGTATCCCCTCTCCTCTTACTGCGTTTTTGTGCTCTGTCGAAAATGGCTGCACTGGCTTGCAGTAAATCCTTTATGTTTCTGTACTTCTTTTGCCTTGTCTGAAGACAATTCGTGTACTTCTTCAGCCTTGTCTGCCGGCACTTCGTCCGGTTCAAAGCGTCCGCTCTTAACATTATCCAGATACAGATCCGCAGCTTTCAGCGCTTCTTCCAGAACATGGAAAACCGCAAGGGATGCTTCCGCAAGGGAGCCGCACTTACTGATCTGTATATTGCGATCTTCCAGCTGCTTTCTGGTCTCCTCCAGCTCTTCCTTCAGCCGGTCCATCTCTTTGCTCTGCGTTAAAAGCAGCGAGAGAAGCTCCTGTTTGCTGAGTTTTTTAAGCTGTTTATC
>CACWYF010000269.1 GCA_902765035.1 uncultured Eubacteriales bacterium | reverse complement strand
TCCTGGCAGTATGTGACTGCAGCATATCGCTGACGTTCTGAGTTATTCCGGTGCAGTACGCTCCGTACTTACGTACTCTCTTCCACAGCCTGTAGAGGAACTGCGCGGAGTATTCATGCATGAACAGAAGATATATCTCATCGATATAGATAAAGGTTTTCCTACCCTTCTGCCTGTTCTGAGCGATCCTGTTCATGATGGAATCAAGTATAACGAGCATGCCGACAGCACGCAGCTGCTCTCCAAGTTCAAAGATGTCATAGCATATCATGGAGTTGTTGGTATCCACATTCGTCTGTTTTGCAAACGTATTGAGGGATCCTCTGGTGAAGAGCTCGAGTTCAAGTGCCAGGTCATGTGCCTCCTGTTCAGGCTGCCGCAGAAGTACATCTCTGAAATCATCGAGAGTTGGCGGCGTTCCCATGAAGTTACCCTGCTTGTAGTAGCGGTACACGATTTCCGTGCAGCGGTCAATGATAGACTGCTGGCCTCTGGAGAACTTATGCCCGGATATGATCTGCTCACAGAGCGACTGCAGGAACTGCGACTTCTCCGCTATAGGATCTGTCTCACTATATTCCTTTGAGAGGTCCATAGCATTGATATGATTCGGTGAGGTCGGGGATATCTCTATTACAGATCCGCCGAGAGCCTTCACAAGAGGTGAATATTCTCTTTCAGGATCTATGATGATGATATCTGCTTTACCCAGTAGCTTCAGTATGAATATCTCGAACTTTGCGAAGAATGACTTTCCTCCGCCGGATACACCCACAATGAACGCATTGCCGTTCAGAAGCTTCGTCCTGTCGGCAATGATCAGATTCCGGGATATAACATTCTGACCATAATAGATCCCGCCTCTGTCTCTTATTTCCTGCACTCTGAAAGGCATGAATATAGCCAGTGAAGATGTCGTGAGGGTCCTGAATGCATTGATGCATCTTGTTCCGAAAGGCACTGCGGTCTTGAGTCCGTCAAGCTGCTGATACCTCAGGATGCTCATCTGGTTGAGTCTGCCTCTTACAAGGTTCATGATCTCCTCGGTATCACTGTCGAGCTTCTCTTTCGTATCCGCTGTCAGCACCATAGTGATGACCACATAGAACATCCTCTGGTCTCTCGCAACAAGGTCATCGAGGAACTCTCTGGTCTCCTTTCTCTGCTGCTGCAGATCATAAGGGATCACAGCTGAAAAGTTGTTGTTCATGTTCTGCTTGCGCTGGAAACTTGCTATGTTGGTCTCAACTCCGAGCATCCTCTGCTCAGCCTCCTTGATGGCCTCATTCATCGGCACAGGCTCTATGTCAATGGACATCATCATACTACGGCTTGTATCCGTCATGTTTGCAACAAGATCATCGCTGATATATGATGCAAAGTCCCTGAAGAGAAGTGCTCTTCCATACCTGTCACCCATCTTGAAGTAATCAGGGTGTACCTCAAAACTGTCCGGACACACATAGTCGCGGAAGTCATAACCCTTTTTCATCATCTCCTTTAGATCAAAATGGAAATATGATTCTTCTCCATGCCTGAAGAAATCATGCAGGATTCTGAGTCTTGCTGATGCATCAAGTTCTCTGTCTATAGACCCCATCTTTGCATAATAGCTTCGGACCTCCGCCCCTGCTCTGTTCAGTCTGTTCCGGGCAGTTTCTGCATCCTTCTCATAAACAGCGATCATTACATACTTATCCTGCACAATGGCATTAATGCCGCTCGCAAGCCCTGTCATAAGGCCGTTGAATTCGCCTCTGTAGAAATCCAAGGTATCCCTGAGTTTTTCCATAAGGACATCATCCTCAAAGTCCATCCTATTAAGAGCCCTGTTGTTGAAACTCAGCTTGTAGCTGAAGTCTGAGCCGAAGGAATTGATCAGCTCGGCATATTCCTCGATTATGTTCTTCTTGACGTCATTACTTGCAACAGCAAAGTTGATGTCCGTGAACATAAACAGCTTGTTGTAGCGGTTCCTGCCGGTTAGAAACATTCCGTCGGGCCACATTGCTTTGACTGGGATGATATCCTGCACCTTCCTCGGGACTTTATAGCGCTCCTTGTCTCTGTTCAGGATCCTTCTCAGTAATTTGTTCAATAATCATCACCCCCTCTTCGTATCCTTAACCTTTCGCTGCTTTTTCACTCCTCGTATTTTCGGGCTCTTTGCAGTCTGCCTCTTCTGTCTTGTCCCTTTTCTGTGAAAAGACTTCCCGGTGCTGCGCTCAGCAGCCTCCGATGCTATGGCATAGTAATAATTGCAGTTGCCGAT
>CACWYF010000268.1 GCA_902765035.1 uncultured Eubacteriales bacterium | reverse complement strand
CGACAGACGGGACATGCCAAAGCGGTGTCTACGGCAATGCTCTTAAGGAAGCAGGCATAGAACCTGTTTATCCTTCTGAAGAGAAGCAGAAGATCATCATGAGTCTCATATATGATCACGTCAAGGCCGGAATCATGGATTTTTCGGACCTTGATATCGACAGCGTTATTTCAGAGATGCAGGAGAAGGGGGCGGAAGTGCTGATCCTCGGCTGCACCGAACTGCCGATGGCTTTCGACATTATCGGACAGACGGTGCTCCCTGCAGTCGATCCGACCGAAGTGCTTGCAAGAGCCGCGGTCAGATTTTCGGGAGCTTCGCTGAAAAGCGGTCGCGGATAAGGAAACGCTCGGGTAAAAAAGAGTTTCAACACAAGCATGTCACATGCTACAATAGACCGGGAAAGGGAAGGGACAGTTAAAGAACTGATCTCTTTCATTTTTTGCTACGGATAAGGAGAAGCAATATGCAGAAGAAACCTATCACCAATAAGCTGCTTTGGATATTTGCTGTCGGACAGTTCGGCTGGAGCCTGCTCTCGGGCATAGTTGCCAACTGGATGGTCTATTATTATACAGGTACACCTGATGAGCAGAACCCGCTCACGGGTATTTTTGCCTCGGGCATAACCCAGCATCCGATCGTGTTCAAGCTCACACTCTTCGGACTGGTACTGGCTGTGGGACGTATCTTTGACGCTGTCACAGACCCTCTGATCGCCGGATGGTCTGACCGTGCAAAATTCAAGGGCGGCCGCCGCATACCGTTCATGCGTGCGATTGCAGTACCGTTTGCGCTCATCACAATCGGACTCTTCACATTGCCGCAGTCAGCAAACATCGTTGTCAATGATGTGATACTCTTTGTGCTGCTGATAACGTTCTATCTGTTCATGACAATATTCTGCACGCCATATAATGCCTTGATAGCGGAACTTGGTGACACTCAGGAACACCGCATAAATGTATCAACATATATTTCATTCACATTCATTGCCGGACAGTCGATCTCGTTCATGCTTCCGAATGTTGCCGGAGTTCTTCAGGGGGCCTTCGGACTTGCAGGCTCAGTGAGAATGGCCGTCGCGATAATGTCAGCTCTCGCATGCATAGCCATGCTCGTACCTTCTCTGTATATCAAGGAGCGCGATTATCTCGAAGCTAAACCGAGTGAGACAAAAGCCTTCTCGTCACTGCTCAAGACATTCCAGAACAGGCAGTTCAGGCGCTTCGTTTACAGCGATGTTATTTACTTCTTTGCTCTGACGCTGTTCCAGACCGGCCTCGCGTTCTATGAGACCAAGCTGATGGGCATAGAGGATACATGGACTTTCGTGCTGACAGCAACAATGACTTTCCTCAGCGTATGCCAGTATCCTATCGTCAACAAACTGGCACCGAAGATCGGAAAGAAGAAAATGATCATAACGGGATTCTTCGGATATGCTCTGGTATTCCTGATCACCTTCCTCTGCGGAGAAGGTCTGTACTGGGGCTTCATCGTGGCTGTCTGCGCATCCGTGCCTATGGCTATCCTCGGCATCCTGCCGCAAGCCTGCGTTGCTGACGTAGCAGAACTCAGCCGCCTTGAGACAGGTGAGGACCGCAGCGGCATGTTCTTCGCGGCGCGTACATTCGCGTTCAAGATGGGGCAGGCTCTCGCAATGGTAGTGTTCACATCCATCACGGTATCCGGCACAGCGGGAAGCTATAGAGCTACAGCGGCTGTGGCGTTCGTCACATGCGTGACGGGAGCATGCCTCTTCTTCCTGTATAACGAGAAGATGATACTCGCAAGGATCAGGGAGATAAAAGGGGAAGAATAGTTCCGGATAATCAGGTCCCGGCCGTAAAGGCCGGGACTTTTCATATTTTGACATAAATAGTGGCCATGATGTTTGTGGTATCATTAAACCGATATGAAAGGCAACTATGCACATGCAGCAGACAATCCGCTTGGCAACGCTCCGCTGGCTCCTCTGATAGCAAAATACTCGATCCCGGCTATCATAAGCATGCTTATAGGGGCAGCCTACAACGTCACTGACCAGATATTCATCGGTCATGTTGTTGGCATGCTCGGAAATGCGGCCACTAACGTGGTATTTCCGACAGTAACACTGACAACGGGACTCAGCATGCTCTTCGGCATAGGAACAGCGGCCAATTTCAGCATCAGTCAGGGAGCTGACGAGCTTGATGAAGCCCATGCGGTTTCTTCCGTGACTTCTGAGGAGGGTGATGGATCCGGCGTGCCTGCGGACCCCTCCGCCGAGGCCGGAAGCC
>CACWYF010000267.1 GCA_902765035.1 uncultured Eubacteriales bacterium | reverse complement strand
ATGCGGTACGTCCGTGTTTGCTCTCGGCACCAACGGCAAGGACCCTGACAGGGAATTCCGCGCTGTTGAAAAGATGGATCAGGAAGCAGGTCTGTATGAGAAATACTACTTCGCAGATGACAGACTCGAAGGAGTGATCCTCGTCGGTGATATAAGCAAAATGGGTGAGATGACTGAGAGGATCGCAGAGAAAGCAGCATACAGCGATATGTTTGACTGATCTGCTGATACCGGCAGAAGCATGCCGGAAGCATCCGGTTGAAATACACAGTCGTGATGCACATTTTATCGCAAAAGAAAACCGCAGCTTCGGCTGCGGCTTTTGCATTCTATATACCGGGATATTTACTAGAGCTTGCACTTTGCGATGTACTTTGCACCATCCTTAAGTCCGAGATCGCGATCTGTGACAGGCTCGAATGACCACTTCGGCGGCTGAGGCCTTACAGCCTGCATTACAGCGTAGAAGTTGAACATTACGATGCCGTAGTTGAGGCCTACATCTGCAGGTGTAGTCTGGTCGTCAGGAAGAGCGATCAGACTGATCTGATCATCGTCAACGATGATCCTGTATGGCTGCAGGTTGAGGAAGGACTGTGCATGAGCAACAGCTCTCAGCCCGTCAAGAACGTCACCATAGAAAGAAGCTGTGTCGATATCCTTGCCGTATACGTATCCGTCTGTCATCTCATCAAGGGACTTCTTGTCAGCAAATTTTGCAGTATCAGCAGGGTCACGGTAACCGAATGCCACGACGCATGCGACTTCCTTGTCGGTATCCTCTCCGAGTGCAGCTTTGACTGCAGCTGCGTCGATAATGGTCTGCCAGCAAGCTGCAAGTCCGAGCTCTGTCATCTTGAGCGTAAGACCCTGAGCGATGTAGCCGGCGTTTTCCAGATAATGAGGTGCCTCATCAGAGTAGATGACCATATAAGCCGGAGCCTTGATGGCGTAGCCGTTGTAGCCTACAGCTTCCTTGATCTTGTCCCATACAGAACCGATATAGAATCTGAGCTCGGTTCCGATACCTTCAACAAGAACGCTCTCTTCATCATCATAATAGGTAAGCAGCTCAGTGAGCTTGTCATCTTCGACCTTCTTGTCAGCAAACATTCTGCAGGAGTGTCTGTTCTTTACGATCTGCTCATAATATTCCATGTGTTCACACCTTTTCTTTCAAATGTTTAAACGTAATCTGATAACAAAATAAATTTTACCACAATGCGCAAATTATGTTCAATAATACAGTATAAAAGCAGAGGGCAAAGTGTTATAATCCATTGCGGATGCGGACTCTGACCCCAACAGGTGTCCGTACGGAAATAATACTCAGAGAAACAGGCAGTCAGGCCGCACAAGCACTATCGAAATGAACAAGAAAAAAGATAAGATCAGGAAAACAAGCGGGACAGATCTTTCTGAACAGAAGGGGAACGCAGGCAAGGCAGGCAAATTCTTCAGAAGCCTGTTCATAGTACTTCTGTCGGCATTCTTCGGATCATCCGTGCAGATCTTCGTTATGATACCTAACGGCATGACCTCAGGAGGCATGCCGGGTGTCGTAAGACTGATCACTCATTTCTTCCCGGAGCTGAGCTATTCGCTGATTTACTACGCATTCTCAATGGTGATACTCATAATCGCGTATTTCACCATGGGCAAAGCGGAGGTAGCCAGGATCATTGCTCTCGCGTTCGCATATCCAGTGATGCTGTTCATATTTGAGCATATGGACTTCGAACTGCTCGATTCGCCGGATCCGCTGCTCGCATCACTCCTCATCGGAGTATGCTACGGCCTGGCGACAGGAATAGGGTATATAGGAGGATTCTCATCCGGAGGAACGGATACTATTGCCAGGGTCCTGAAGTTCAAGCTGTTCAATCATCTGAGAGTAGGCGATATCCAGATGGCAATGGATGTTACGATCATTCTGATCTCGGCATTCGTGTTCAATACCAATGTAGCATTCTATGCGGTCATAAACGCGGTTGTTGCTGCCAAGGTCATCTCGATGGTAATGCTGGGAGTCAGCGGCAGATATGTTCAGTTCGACGTCATTTCATCAAAGCCTGAAGAGATCACAGAGTACGTACTTAATGAAGTCGACAGAGCTGTTACCTCACATGTTTCCAGAGGTGAGTATTCTCACAGCGAGCGCAGGACACTGACTATTATCTGCACTCCGAACGAGAGCATCAAGATCAAGAAGTTCGTTGCGGAGATCGATCCGGACGCATTTGCGACAAGAATGCCTATATCCAACGTATGGGGCAAGAGGTTCTCGGATATACGCGAGG
>CACWYF010000266.1 GCA_902765035.1 uncultured Eubacteriales bacterium | reverse complement strand
GTCCTTATGTCATGGGACATATTGGACAGGAATACAGTTTTGGACTTGCTGGCCTTCTCAGCAGCCTGCAGATCCACCCTCAGTGCCTCAGTATTGCGGACTTTCTCCGCAAGTCCGGTTATGATCCTGAATATTGCAAGTACGAAGATACTGCCGCCGAAAAGTATGCAGGCCATAACGATATCCGGCCTGCCGAATAGCCCTACTGCAAGATATCCCACCAGAAAGAGCACAAGCAAAGTGATAGGTACATACAGTCCGCGGACTTCTTTTCCGACCTTCCACTCCCGTATTATGTACCTTTCAAACCTGACATACAGGAAGATATTGACCACCATGATCAGACTTCCTGCCAGTATCAATAGCCGTACAAGATGTTCAGTGTTCATATCTGATAATATTTTACCACAATCCGATGCACTTTTTGTGCTATAATACTCATATCCGGTCTGTTAGCTCAGCTGGGAGAGCGCATGGGTCACAACCATGATGTCGTGGGTTCGAGCCCCACATAGACCACCAAGAGGAGCCACCCGTCGATTGACAAGCCGTCAGGCGCAGTCAGAGACGCTGGTGGCTCCTTTACGCAGTACGCCTGCGATTGACGAGTCGAAGACGAAGTCAGAGCAGCTGCGTACGAGCCGTTCAATGATTCAAAAAAGGGGCTGTCGCACAATAAAGTGTGGCAGCCTCTCTCTAGTTGACTATTTGCTTGTATCCGATGTACTTATCAGGAACTTCAGCTCATATTCACCCTTTGCCGGATAGCAGTATTCAGGCGCGGTCTTAGGTCCGCAGATTCCGGTTCCTATCCCCTGCTGGAATGCAGAGATGGTCACGTATGTGCCGGTCGTCACTTCGTCTTCCCTGTGTTTCATGCCGAGAAGCTCTGTATCGCTGTATCTCTTGATCCCGAGCTCATATGCCCTGCCGGCAGCAGTGAATGTCAGGGTCTTCTTCCCGTTGCTTACACTCGCCCATCTGCAGTCCATCCTGTTCCCGCTCTCCTGCGGCTTGATATTAGGCTCTGTCATGTCCTTTACGCTGCAGCTGACCTCTTCTATCTGAGTCTGGTCCTTCATGTCAGCATAAGACTCTCCGTTTCTGCCGAGGTACCTTACTTTGTCATAAGATGAGTCCAGTCTGAAGGCCTTTCCGAATCTCGGGAGATTGCCTCTGCCCCTGGTACACTGGAGTCTGCTCGTTACGAGGATGCCCTCAGGGCATGCTTCGTAGGTATCTGTGCAGACGAATGCGTGCCTCCTGGTCGTGATCAGGGATTTTATCACAGCCCTGCCGTCAGTCTTCTCTACAGAAGTTATCTCCTCTTTCTGCTCCGAAAACTCCTTCATGCTGTTCTTCATGCCGAACAGGATGAAGTCATTATCGGTAGGCGCGCGGAAAATGATCGTGTATGGATCTCCCGGTCTTACAGGGATGCCTCCTATGATGACCTCAGGTGAGTCTCCTGTATCCGCAGCCGCCTCGACAATATCCGCTCCGTCAGAACCGATGAACTTAGCCAGCTGCAGACTGCCGGCACCTGCAGGAGCTGCAGGTATCATCTCCTCGAGCACGAGCTGTTCGCGGCTGACTTCGCGTCCGGTCGCTTTCTCGACCGTAACGATATCCAGCAGACAGTCTTTTCCGGCCATTTTTGCACCGGCCTTGTGACCGCTCTCATCGAGATCTACCGTAACCTTCCCGAGCGGTTTCACATCAGGAACGAGAGTCTCCTCATGGCCGTCGCTCCATTTCAGCTTCATCTCATACTCGCTTCCGTCAGTGAATGACTTCGTATTGAATATCTCGAAGAGGTTCCTGCCGAAATGTCTGACCCTCAGAGGCCTGTATATGAATTTTGCGATCCTTGCTCCGGTCGACGGTGTCCTGTCGGGATAGAACATACCATCCACGCAGAAGTTGCCGTCATGCTCCCATTCGCCATGATCTCCGCCGTATGTGTAGCTGCCGTCCTCATGCAGGACTGCATGGTCTACCATCTCCCATACGCAGCCTCCGAACAGGCTGTCATGAGTGTATATCTCTTTCCAGTACGCCTCCATGTCTCCCGGTCCCACGCCCATTGCATGAGCATATTCACACAGGAAATACGGTCTGTCGCACATTTCCTTTATCTTATATGTCTTCTCGCCTATCTCATGTACTCTCTCCACAGGAGGATACATCTCACTTGCTACGTCATATGCCTTTCTTCTGCAGTGAACGGCGCTCTCGTAGTGGACAGGAAGTGAAGAGCGGCTCTTGAGATAGCCGTACATTTTGTCCGTGTTATTGTAT
>CACWYF010000265.1 GCA_902765035.1 uncultured Eubacteriales bacterium | reverse complement strand
CCATAGAATAAGCACTTTTCAGGGTGTCTAAAGACTCCTGATGCTCATTTTCTGCTTCAAGGCTTATTGCCAAATCGCGCAAGGCATAGACCATATCAACCATATCGTTTCCCCGCAAGGAAGAATGATACTGTTCCCTGAACGGCTGTTGGGCTTCACTATAGAGTCCCTGATTAATAAAGATATAGCCGATGTGACTGAATATCCTGCTCCTAAGAGCCCAGTCTTCTCCTGCCGTCTCTGCCGCCTTCTGGAAATAGTCCAGCGCCTGCGGCGCATCGTGCAGTTCATAATAGGTACGGCCGGCATAGTAGTAGGCTACGGGAAGGAGGCTCTTGTCGCCGCGTCCTTCGTAATAGGCCACTATGGGGAGGATGCTGTCAGTGCAAGGCTCCAATAGGTCGGCCTTATCGGCTGCCTTGATGGTGAGCAGACGGTGGTACATGCGCACGGCACGGCCCTCGCTCTCTATCTGAGGACGGAGGCGGTTCAGCAAGGCCACGGCACTGTCAGGGCGGACTTCAGCAAGGCTGTCGGCCATAAGCAGAGAATGCGGATAGCGGGGTTGACTGCACGAAAGGAATGCCACTGATGCGACAACAATTGCTATCACAATGCTTACTAACTGTTTCATATCGCAATGTTCACTCTGTGAACTACAAGAAATGACTGAAATATAAGAAATGATTCCCAAAAGATGCTGAAATCTTTGGGAATCATTCTTAAATGATCTGCTATGCAGACAGATGACTACAGGGCAAGAATCTGCTTGGCTGTTTCGTTGTCTGGCTGTATGCCCTGCAACTTAGCAGCATACTCCTTGGCCTTAGCCACATTGTCGTTCTGAATGTAGTAGACACTGAGATAGTTGTAGGCCTCTGCCAGTGTGGTGTTCTCAGCATTTGAACGCTCTGCCTTCGGCTCCAGCAACTCAATATACTTCTCATAGTAGGGCTTGGCTGCACCCTTCTTGATGTCACCGTTGATCATGTGGTGGATGTGAGCACGCTGATAAGAAGCATAGTCCTCGTTGTTGGGCATGTCTACTGCCATGTCGGCATAAGCCTGATCGGCCTTCAACAGAGCCTTCTCCTTTTCTGCCTGGTCGAGGCACTGCTCTGCAAGATCAAGATAGATCTTTGCCATGGCTGTATAGTCGCTGGCCTTCTTCTTGTCCTGAGTAGCAATGAACTTCTTGAGATACTCTACGGCATTGTCATGCTCCTTCTTCTCGAGATAAGAATCAGAGATCAGTTTCAGCACATCGTTCTGTGTGTTGTCGAGTTCGTATGTCTTCTTGAAGCTCTCGATAGCCTCTGCATACTTGCCACCACCTTTGAGTGCATGACCGTAATAGAGATAGTCGCGTCCCACGAACTTGGCACTGTCGCTCCTGTTGAAAAGGGCATCAGCAAACTGCAGAGCCTTGTCGTAGTTCTTCAAGTCGGTGTGGTTGTAGAACGACAGACGGTTCAAACCAGCACTGCGCGGATACTTGGCTGCTCCATATTCTGAAGCCTCAAGACTTGCCTCTGACTTGCCGAGGAAATAGGCTGCGAGGGCATACTCTGTGAGTTTGTCGTCTTCGAGTTTTGCCTTGTCTACCTTCTGATAGTTCTCCAAAGCCTTGGCAAACTTGTTGTTGGCATAATACATGTGGGCAATCTCAGCATCCACGGGATAGGAAGGATCGATGGAAGTGAGTTTGCGGAGCATCTCCTCATCGATGCCCAGGTACTCCTTTTCCTCCTCCGACAGTCCCTCGTAATACTCTGTCTCCGCTTCGTCCGCCAGGTTTTCCTCCGCATCCGTCAGCATGATATTGTCCTGAACCGCAAGCAGAAGCATCACCTTGAGGCGGGAGGCCTCCGAGAGCGCCCTCTGCTCGATGGCTTCCGCCAGGTCAGCTCCCGACGGTCCTTCCCAGACTTCGTGTCCGAACGTCCTCTCACAGGCTTTCTGCAGGTTGAGCAGGAACACATTGTATTCCTGGATCATGCACCGGGTATTTCCGATCCGGAAAAGTTCTTCCTTACCATACCCTCTTGTCATGACGAGCCTCTGTCCGCATCCGGACAGGAGCATCGTTCCGATCAGCAGTACGGCCAGCAGAGCGGCTCTCACCGCTCTCTTTCCGCTTCTCTCCATAGTCCCTTCCGTCCTTTCGTTATTTGATCCTCTCATAGCGCACAAACGTGTACGCGAGATCAAAATAGGTCTGTTCATCGCTGTCCGCAGTGATCTCCCACCCGGGATCCTTGTCCAGATCGGGGAAAAACGCGTCAGCTTCATATGCGTAATCGATCTTCGTGATATGCGCGGTATCGCAGTAAGGCAGCAT
>CACWYF010000264.1 GCA_902765035.1 uncultured Eubacteriales bacterium | reverse complement strand
TTTTTATTGTTCATCTACGCTTACCTCCTGTTTTAATCAATACCTTGCTGTTCAGGTTTATCGTTGCCCAATCTGTACTTGTTAACTACTCCGCTCTTTGGGCCATGGTTATTATGTACATTCGTAGCATGTACCTTCCACACATTTGCCTTTTCATCAAATGTGATTGTCACTGGCTCCTTAAGTGTGTAATTTCCACTGTATTCCTCTTCAACAGTGATTCTTGTTACATCCTTAGGTATGTAGTTGACAACAGTCGGTTCTGATACCGGTCCGTCTTCATACCTGAGTGCAACACCTACATGATTTGTATATATCGGCTCTTCATCGTTATCATTAAAGCCTTTGATCAGGAAAGAGAATGTCAGGTTCTGATCGTCAATATCATACATGTCTATTTCCTTAACGAGTTCAAGGCTCTTTGATGAGAACACATTCGTTATTATGAAGCTCTCACCTGTTGTACTTGCACTTTTGTTGTAGTCCGGTGAGTAAAATCTCAGGTTAGCGAATGCTGCCCTTGCTTCATCGCTTTTTATCTCATCTTCATTTATGATTTCCTTGACATCCCAGGCATTATCTTTAGGCCCCGGTTGGAAAGATTTCCTTTCCTCGCCATTGATGTAGTAGTAGGTATCACCGGATTCTTCAGATTGCCAGCTGTATGTCCATTGACCGCCTTCTCCTCCGAGTGTGATAGTATCGATCAACTGACTGCCATAGTAGATCCCAACATCTATTGCTGCCGGTCTGAGAGATGTTATCGGCTGTCCCTCCTTGTCTTCAGGCTCACCGCTCCATTCTTTGAGAACAGAGTGATTGAAGACAACAGGCTCTGCTTTTATTTTGGTTGTGGCATCCATCGTATATGCTTCTTCACCATTCAGTGTCCTTACAAACATCGGCACCGGTGTGTAGTTCACTTTGTCCACAGTTACCGTTTCTCCGACCAGCAGGAACAAGGCATTCTTATCTGAATGATAACTGATCGGATTCCCCTCCTTGATGCCTGTAAATGTCTGAACAGGAGACATAGGGGTTTCTCCTTCTGCTGGATGTTCTATGTGGACCGCCAGATTATTTGCTGCCTGCAGCCATTTTGCCTGCCAGTCAGGATCCTCAGAGCCATCTTCCTTGTACCTAGGTATCTGAACATTGACATCCTCGTACTCTTTGTACAGCTGAAAATCCGGTCCATTGTATGCACCGACTTCATACAGCTTAAAAGTGAATCCCTCAAAATCATCGCCAAGGCCATCGCTGGCTACATCGACTTTGATATTTCCTGCTGCATAAGCAGGCATCTTCGGA
The DNA here is from genome assembly GCA_902765035.1 of uncultured Eubacteriales bacterium. Taxonomy (GTDB): domain Bacteria; phylum Bacillota; class Clostridia; order Peptostreptococcales; family Anaerovoracaceae; genus Crickella. The sequence continues at coordinate 1,031 of CACWYF010000264.1, read as the reverse complement.
ATGCACATGAGCCCGGCAAGAACTAATGCCGCTAGTACGGCGCATATCGCTTTGGTTCTTCTGTGTCTTCTCTTCTTCATTTCATTAGCCCCTTCTCTTCGAGGAATTGTCTGACTATTTCTTCCGGATGTATTCTCTTAGCTCTTCTGGTGGATACGAGGAGCAGGATTATGAGCAGCAGCAGTACCGGTCCTGCCAGGAACGGTGCTATGAATATCGGCTCGATCTGGATGCCGTCTGCCGTGATATCTGCAGCTCCGTTTGCATTAGGCACTCTGTGGCCCCTGACCAGCAGCCTGTGCGTGTTGATGCCATACGGCGTACAGGTGATCAGCGTACAGAGGTCTTTGCCCTCTTCTATCTGTAGATCAGACAGGTCATCGGGCAAAACGACTCTTATCTGATCGCATTCGTATGTCAATGTCTCGTTCATTACTGAGATCGTCCATGTATCGCCTTCTTTCATTTTGGCGATATCTGTGAACAGTCTTGCCGACGGAAGGCCTCGGTGCCCGGAAATAAGGGTATGGGTGCTCTTTCCTCCGACTGGCAGTGATGACGCCTCCAGATGCCCGACAGCGACCTGCAGTATTGCTTCATCCGTGCCGTGGTATATCGGGCACTTGATGTGGAACTTCGGAACACTGACGTATGCCATGACTTCAGTACCTTCAACAGCAAGCTGCTTGTTGTACTCTTCGCGTTCTGCATCCGTCAGGATCCACCGCATACCTGTCTCGGCCAGCCGCTCATTATACTTATGTGCGCTGTCCATTATGGCCTTGTAGTCCTCTTTGCTCATCGATGAAACGACCTCTGTATAGTTCTCGATCGCTCTGGTCTGATGGAAAGAGTTCCAGTAATTCGCTACCGACGGGTATAAAAGCAGGAATACGCCCACAAACATGGCTACGCACAGTATCACAGTCACCAATTTATTACTTATCCTGTTTTTCATAGCCTGTTGATATACACTCCGTCTTCTTTCTGCGGGTTTCCGGAAAAGGATCGATCCTATTCTGAGACCGATC
>CACWYF010000263.1 GCA_902765035.1 uncultured Eubacteriales bacterium | reverse complement strand
GGAAGAGTAAAATGTTCGTAGAATATAAGCTATCATTAACCTGAAAACGGCTTAAATGTTCGGAATTATAGCCGGACGGAGCGAAAGGAGTGATATCTTGAAGAAGAACAAAAGAGTAGGCATGCTGATGGACGAACTGCTGCAGAATCCGTGCCGCCTGTTTGAATCCAGACACTTCTGCGACAAGTACGACATCGCGAAATCAAGCCTGTCTGAGGATATAAGGCTTATAAATGAAATACTGAAAGATAACGGCTCGGGACGCATCGAAAGCATCCAGGGCGTGGGCGGAGGCATCCGCTATATCCCGGGGATTTCCGCCGGCCGCATCCGCGATCTGCAGGCTGAGATGATCGAAGCACTCTCAGATACTACCAGGATGCTCGGGGGCAAGTACCTGTACACCTCGGACATCATGTTCGACGGGCACATCTGCGCAGAGATCGCAAGGATCTTCGCTCAGAGATTCCACAGCCTCGGAGCAGATTATGTGGTGACCGTTGAGACCAAGGGAATGGGGATCGCTTCGCATACAGCATACATGCTGGGACTTCCGCTTGTAGTCATCAGGCGCGAGGCAAGATACTCCGAGGGCTCGACCGTCTCGATCAACTACTTCAGCGGAACGGATGAGCACATCCAGAAGATGTCGATCGCAAAACGCGCGGTCAGACCGGGCAGCAAGGCAATAGTAATAGATGACTTCATGAGAGGCGGCGGGAGCCTCAAGGGCATCCAGGACATCCTCGGCGAGTTCGATGTGGAGACAGTCGGCATCGGAGTTGCTCTGGAGTCGAGGCTGCCTGAGAAGAAGAAGGTCAGCAATTATACTTCCGTGCTCATAATCGATGAGATCGACGAGGATAACAAGGTCATCTCGATCAGGGCCAATGAGGAACTATACACAAACTGACAAAAACGTTCAAATTTGAACAATTTGGGTGTATATCACCTTGAAAGAGCAGGGGCATTTAAATATAATCATTTATGCGTGTACAGCGGGCCTGCTCAGACCTTCAGTGCATCAGCCTGCTGACATTCAGAAGGAAACAATCCTGTGCATGCTGAACTGAAAACCGCAGCTTACGGCATGCATCTGCGATACAGATATATAAGGGGAAAAGTTACATGGATTTTACACAGTATAAGAGGATTCACTGCCTGGGGATCGGGGGCATAGGTCTTTCGGCAGTTGCTGAGATCCTTGCTGACAATGGTCACATCGTGACCGGGACGGACATCAAGCCGTCTGAAGTCACCAGGCATCTTGAAAGCATAGGCATCAAGGTCTTCACATCTCACGAACCCGAGAACGTTGAAGGTGTGGATGCGATAGTATATTCGGCAGCAGTATCTGATGAGAACCCTGAGGTCGTCAGGGCCCGTGAGCTCGGCATCCCGCTCTTCTCAAGAGCACAGGTGCTGGGAGCCATAATGGACCGCTATGAGAACTCCGTAGCCATCTGCGGAACTCACGGCAAGACAACAGTAACATCAATGACATCCCTGATACTCAGGAATGCCAACTACAAGCCTACCATTCTCGTAGGCGGCAACCTCCCGCAGATCCACGGCAACGTAGAGATCGGAGAGGGCAATACATATTTTGTAACGGAAGCCTGCGAATACATGGACAGCTTCCTGCAGCTGAGGCCGAGCATCGGCGTCATTCTTAACATCGATTCCGATCACCTTGATTACTTCAAGGATATGGAACATATAGTCAAGTCTTTCAGCACTTTTGTAGAGCAGATCCCTAAGGACGGCGTGATCATTGCCTACGGGGACAACCCGTTCGTCAAGAGCATTCTAAGAGACCACAGGAACAAGATCACATACGGTTACAGCGAGAGCAACGACTTCTATGCGGAAAATATGAAGTTCAACGAGAGTGGCTTCCCTTGCTTCGACATTTTCCATAAGGGGCACAAAGTCGCATCTCTTGAGCTGTCCGTACCGGGAGAGCACAACGTACTGAACGCCATGGCTGCGTTCGTTACGGCATCCTTCCTGAAGGTCGACATTCCGACGATCGCGCGTACACTCAAGGAGTACCACGGCACCAACAGACGTTTTGACTTCAACGGAGTCACAAGCAATGGCGTGATGGTCATCGACGACTACGCTCATCATCCGACTGAGATCAAAGCGACCCTGAAGGCAGCAAAGAATGTGAAGCACAATAAGCTCTGGCTCGTCTTCCAGCCGCACACCTACACAAGGACCAAGGCTCTGTTCGATGAGTTCGTGGATGCTTTCCAGGATACGGACGTGCTGATCCTTACGGACATCTATGCTGCAAGAGAGAAAGACGTCTACAACATATCGTCGTACAAGCTGATGTCGGCC
>CACWYF010000262.1 GCA_902765035.1 uncultured Eubacteriales bacterium | reverse complement strand
GGATAAATACGTCACTGTATCCGTCACGCGCAAGAGCATCGAGGACGCCCGGGTATATTTTGCGAGAGTAGGATCAGACCTGATCTCACATTTTGCCCGTCTGGGATCAAGATGCACCGAGGTCAGTTCTGTAGAGAGGCTCCGCATCATCCACGACTTCATGAGGACCGGTGAGGAGACATCTTTCAAATTCGATATCCGTGATCACATGAGGAAGGGGCATGACTTCCGCGACTATGTCTGTCCGGATAGTTATGAGAACCACAGTGACTATTTCAAGATCGGAGACCGTTTTGGCCGCGTCCTGCTTCTGAGGGACTATGCCTCGTATATCTCCGATGATATGGTGGCGGAGATCACAGACATAAGCCGTAACCTGATGCTATCTATCGATGTAGTTCCGATTCCGACTGATGAAGCTGTCAAAGAGGTCGAGCAGAGACTCCTCGGTGTAGAGACGAATATAACGAACTGGCAGAGGCGGCAGAATATGAACAACAACTTTTCTGCGGTCATACCGTATGATATGGAGCAGCAGAGAAAGGAAACGAAGGAATTCCTTGATGACCTGACGACCAGGGACCAGAGAATGATGTTCGCAGTGCTGACTCTTGTCCATACGGCTGATTCCAAGAAGCAGCTGGATAATGATACTGAAGAAATCCTGACCATTGTCAGAAAGAAGCTGTGCCAGATGGCGATACTCAGATACCAGCAGCTCGACGGATTACAGACAGCAGTCCCGTATGGAGTAAGGAAGATAGATGCATTCAGAACTCTTACGACTGAATCCCTTGCGGTATTTATGCCGTTCAGAGTGCAGGAGGTTTATGACAGTCACGGTATTTACTACGGACTCAATGTCATATCCAAGAACATGATCATTGCTGACAGGCGTAAGCTGCTGAATGGTAATTCTTTCATCCTCGGAGTATCCGGCGGAGGCAAATCGTTCTTTGCTAAGGAGGAAATAACGTATCTGCTACTGACGACAGATGCGGATATCCTGATTATAGATCCTGAGCGTGAGTATGCGCCTCTGGTAAATGCCCTAGGAGGCTCGGTCATCGAGATTTCCGCGACATCGCCTAATCACATCAACGCGATGGACATGTCGCGGGAATATGGTGAAACGGATCCGATCATTGAGAAGTCTCAGTTCCTGCAGTCACTGTGTGAGCAGATCATTGCAGGACACAAGTTCCAGAAGGGACAGCAGTCTATTATCGACCGCTGCACTGAGAACGTATACCGCTACTACAAGCAGGGCAACTATATGGGCACACCGCCTACTCTTCAGGACTTCAGAGATGAGCTTCTGAAGCAGCCGGAACCTGAGGCACATTCACTTGCGCTTGAACTGGAACTCTTCACCCGCGGTTCCCTCAATACCTTTGCCAAGCAGACTAACGTTGATACAGACAACCGCCTTATCTGCTATGACATTCTTGAACTTGGTGAACAGCTCAGAGCGATAGGCATGCTCGTCATTCTTGATTCGATCCTGAACCGGATCACCCGGAACAGACAGAAGGGCAAGCAGACATTCATCTTCATAGATGAGCTGTATCTCCTGTTCCTGCATGAATACTCATCTCAGTTCCTTTACAAGCTCTGGAAGAGAGTCCGTAAGTATGGCGCGTACTGCACCGGCATAACGCAGAACGTCGCAGACCTACTCCAGTCGTATACTGCAAGGACGATGCTATCAAATTCAGAATTCATAGTCATGCTGAACCAGGCAGCTACTGACAGGATAGAATTGGCAAAACTGCTGAATATATCCAATGAGCAGCTATCGTATATCACAAACGTGGATGCGGGTCATGGGCTTATAAAAGTTGGATCCAACCTAGTCCCATTCGAGAACAACTTCCCGAAGGATACGAAACTGTACCAGCTCATGACTTCTAAGCCCGGAGAAGGCTTCTTTCAGCAGAATCTCAAGCCTGACACAAAGCCTGCGATGACGAAGAAAGAGCAAGCGATTCTGGAAAAGATCCGTGAGATTGCCAGGACGCCGGAAGAGTATGAGAAACTGGTGGACAAGTATCTGAAACCGGCAGACTAAACAGACATTGGAGGCAGGACCGCTGCCTCCGGATACATGGATTTAATATGTCGAGGGCAGAGAATCTGCCCACTTAGACAGCGTATCCATTACTTCTTCTATCTCCCGGCTTAATTCATCAGGAGAACATGATTCATACTGATACAGCATATGGCCGTCTTCTTCCCAGATCCATCCTGTGGGCAGTTCTTCCGGTGTGATTCCCCCGAATTCGAATTGAATATATGCGCTGTCGAAACCTTCTCTCACATGCCCGCTGCAGCACCAGGCTGTTATGTAACCTTTCAGGTTCAGAATCTGTATCGCTGGGG
>CACWYF010000261.1 GCA_902765035.1 uncultured Eubacteriales bacterium | reverse complement strand
TGTATGCCGGTGACTACTATGCGGCACTTATCGTACCGGAAGACTTCAGCATGGACGCCATGAGTTTTGTCACCGGAACACTCGAGAATCCGCAGCTCATATACTACGAGAACGAGAAGAAGAACGCGATAGCGCCTAAGATCACGGGCAAAGCCAAAACGGCTGTCCAGGAGCAGGTCAATGCGGCCTTCGTTGAGACGCTGGCCAAGTACGTCTCGGATGCCGCAACGGTCATGAACGCCAGTGGCTACAACCCGCAGCGGGTGTTCTCGGATCTCGGGGGCAAGATGGAGGACCTGGCTGACAGGCTGGAAAACTGTGAGGCCATGCTGAGCGCTGCACAGGGGCTTGCTGACTCGGCTTCGAGCCTGATGAAGGTATCAGACACTCTGCTCGGCAGCGCCGAAGTGACGGCGGAGGGTGCTGAGGGCCTTCTGGATGCTGCGGGCAAGGACGTTCCGGATGCGGACAAGACACATAATACCGTGTCAGAGACACTGACTAAGGAGAAGAACCTCATAGACAGCAATCTGACTGAGATAAACAAGGACACCACAGCGGCAGCGCTGAATGTAGAGGCATATAACGAGTACGTTCTGAAAAAGCTGCCGGCGCATAAGACTCAGGTCGAGAACATGAGGCAGTCGGCTGAGCGCACGGAGAAGTATCTTAATGATCTCGGGTATACTGTCCTAGCATCCCAGTTCGGCGAAATCGCTGATCAGCTTGCGGAGATAGAGACGCAGATGGATCAGCTTGAGCAGGCCGATGAGAGCACCTGGGAGGAAAGGCAGAAGCAGATAACCGACCTCAGTGACAAGATAGACCAGACAAGAAAGAATGCTGAGAGCATCGATGAGAAGAAGATAAAACAGCTGGATGCGGACCTTCTCAGCGCCATAAAGAATACAAGACAGGCGATGGCCGATGCCCGCAGTGCGCTTGGCGGCATGGAAAGCGACCTCGGCGGCCTGAGTGATGTGCTGGCAGGCTACAGCAAGTCTCTGGCCAGCCTCGAAGGCAGCCTCAACAGCACAGACGTATCTCTCAGCTACATGAAGAACGGAATCAACGCAATAGCTGAGATATTCAACCGCATCGGCGGCAATCAGACGCTGAGCGATGTCAATGACCTTCTGGCAGGTGACCAGTCAGCAGTAGCAGAGTATCTCTCATCACCGGTCAAAATGAAGACAGAGGCCATTTACCCGATAGAGACATACGGATCTGCGATGGCCCCATTCTATACCGTACTCGCACAGTGGGTAGGAGCACTCCTGACAGCCGTACTCATCAAGACGGGCGTGAAGAAGAGAGATGACCTTGTGGACATCAAGCTGAGAGAGCAGTTCCTTGGCAGATATGCTCTGTATCTCTTTGTGGGACTGGCGCAGGCTCTCATAGTATCGCTCGGTGACCTTCTGTACGTGGGCATCCAGTGCGAGCATCCTGTACTCTTCGTGCTTCAGGCATGCATGAACGGCATAGTCTTCATGATGATCAACTACGCTCTTGCTTTCTCGCTTGAGAATATAGGGCTCGGCGCAGGCGTCATCATACTGGTGCTGCAGGTAGCGGGCTCGGGCGGAACATACCCTGTGGAGGTGCTGCCTAAGGTGTTCCAGGTGCTGTATCCTGTGATGCCTTTCAGGTATTCGATGAATGCAATGCGCGAATGCATCGCGGGCATGTATGACCACACTTATGCAAAATGCATGGGTGCTCTGTGCCTGTTCTTCATAGGCGGCGCACTGTTCGGACAGATAATGCACAGGCCGGCAAAGTGGATCAACCGCCTCATAGCAGAGAGCAAGGAGAAGAGCGAGATCATGCTTTGATGCCTCAAAACGGGTGATTTCAACGGGTTGGGATTATGGCCGGGGAAATGACAAGAGAGCAATTATTTGACTTTGGACCCTAAAAGTCAATTGAATTATTAAGGAATAGAGTTACCATTAAAATAGTTGAAGGGAAACCGGGAAGATGAGTACAAAAGATAGGATCAGAGAGGCTGTTAATAGTCTGCTGCATACTTATTCTGCTGATGACCTGTCAGTCAAGATGGTGTGCGCAGAGGCGGATATCAGCAAGCAGACCCTTTATAACAACTACTACGGAATATACGGTGTGATAGAGGAGATCGTCCTCGAGATGCTGGAGCAGATGGCTTCAGAATATCCGGGTGCGGAAAACGCCCGTGAGCAGCTGAGAGCGCAGATACGCATGATGATCTCGGAGAGGGTGTTCTTCACTCACATTTTCTGCTCCAAGTATCGCGAGGAACTGATGAGGGCCATACAGGCAAGAGTGGAGCCTCAGCTGTATTCCCGTGTGGTCTGGTATGCCGGGAAGGCCGGAGTATCACTGACGGAGCGCGAGCTGAGTACAGTAGCGGCATTCTTCACGGATATGTTCATCAATGGGCTGAGACGTTTTG
>CACWYF010000260.1 GCA_902765035.1 uncultured Eubacteriales bacterium | reverse complement strand
GGGCGCATAAGCAAAGGTTGAAAGGTCTTATATCAGTACCTTGGAGAGGAAGTCCTGAGTTCTCTCCATCTGAGGATGGTTGAGAACCGCATCAGGAGTTCCCTGCTCCACGATGTATCCGCCATCCATGAAGATGACCTTGTTGGCCACTTCCTTGGCAAATCCCATCTCATGTGTGACAACGACCATTGTCATTCCTTCTTTGGCCAGAGCCTTCATTACATCAAGAACTTCTCCGACCATCTCAGGGTCAAGAGCTGATGTAGGCTCATCAAAAAGCATTACCTCGGGGTCCATGGCGAGAGCCCTTGCAATAGCTACACGCTGCTGCTGGCCGCCCGAGAGGTTCCTCGGATACTGGTCTGCCTTGTCTGCAAGGCCGACGCGCTCAAGCAGCTTCATGGCTTTTGCTTCTGATGCCTTCTTATCTTCCTTCTTTACGTTGACCGGTCCGCATGTGAGATTGTCGAGTACGGACATGTGAGGGAAGAGGTTGAAGGACTGGAATACCATGCCCATCTTGGTTCTTATACGGTCGAGATTCTGCTCGGTTATCAGCTCGCCGTCTATGTATATCTCACCGTCTGTCGGCTCCTCGAGCCTGTTGATGCAGCGAAGCATCGTTGATTTTCCGGATCCGGACGGACCGACGATGCACAGAACCTCGCCCTTGTCGATGTTCTGGTCAATTCCCTTGAGAACCTCAAGATCTCCGAAGCTCTTCTTAAGGCCTTTTACTTCTATCATGCTCATGCTGCAGCCTCCTTTCTTGCCATCCTGCGCTCATATCCGTTGATGAGCTTGGAAAGAGGAATGGTCAGCACCATGTATGCGAGAGCAACGCCGATGTATGCCGGGAACGTCTCGAATGATGAGGAGTTCCACAGCTGACCGCGGCGCAGGATCTCGACGACTCCTACGTAACCGAGTACCGATGTTTCCTTGATGAGGGTTACGAACTCGTTGCAGAATGCCGGCAGAATGATTCTGATGGCCTGCGGGATGATGACGAGTCTCATAGCCATTCCGTGGCTCATTCCGAGAGATCTTGCTGCCTCCATCTGTCCCTTGTCAATGGCCTGAATTCCGGATCTGATGACCTCGGACATGTATGCTGCGGAGTTGCATCCGCATACGATGATGGCCGGAAGGACCATCTGCGGCCATGTGAAGTCTATTCCCCATGACTGGAGCAACCATGGCACACCGTATGCCATGATCAGTGCCTGAGCCAGCATCGGTGTTCCTCTGATTATGTCTACATATACCTTTGCGATCACGTGCAGGACCTTGCTCTTGGTCTGCGAGCATAATGCAAGGAGCAGCCCTAGAGCTGCTCCTATTACAATTGCAATAAGACTTACGCATACCGTAGCAGGAATACCCTTGCAGGCGATCAGGAATCCTTTAAGATAAATACCCATCTATATTCCTTTCACTTGCCTGGATTATCTGTATTTGTTTGATTCGGGCCCCTTCTTCCTGAGGGGTCATAAGAGATCTTCCCATAAGTGCTGCGCACACATGGGCCCCTTCTTATGACTAGGAGAACCACTTAGCTACGAGCTCTTCGTAAGTACCGTTTTCCTTGAGCTCTGCAAGACCTGCGTTGAGCTTGTCGAGAAGCTCAGTGTTGCCCTTCTGAACTGCGAATGCGAACTCTTCGTGATCACCGAAGCTGTCGCCTACGAACTTAGCGATGTCGCTGTGTGCGTTGAGGTAAGCTTCACCTACAGGCTTATCAACGATGACACCCTGAACGTCTCCGTTCTGGAGCTGGAGGTAGCAGTCTGTCCACTGGTTAAGAACAACGCCTGCTGCGATCTTGCCCTCGTCCTGCATTTCCTGTACCATGTCTCCGCCTGTAGTACCGATCTGGCTTGCGAGCTTCATGTCAGATGTAACTGCGTCGATACCTGTCAGGTCACTGTCAGATGTTACAAGCAGCATGAGGTCACTTTCAAAGTAAGTGTCACCGAAGTCAACCTTCTCGGCACGGTCGCCTGCGAGCTTGTTCATTCCTGCGCAGATGATGTCGCCCTGATCCGACTGGAGAGCCGGGATGAGTGAATCAAATTCCATGTTGACCCATTCGAGTTCAAGGCCCTGATCTTCAGCGATGGCAGCCATCATGTCAGGATCGAAACCTATAATAGTGTCATCTCCGTCCTCTGTTGACTCAAACGGAGCAAATGTAGCTTCCGTAACTACCTTCAGTACAGCTGTCTCTTCGCCTGCATCGCTGCTCTCTTCCGAGCTGCCGCCTCCTCCGCATGCGCTGAGTGCAAATGTGAATATCATTGCAAGTGCGAGTAACAGTACAAGTGATTTCTTTTTCATGATTTGTTCTCCTTTATACAATTTATTGATTGATTACATGCAAGACTATACTATTCATTGTATTTTTATGCAACACCTATTTTGAATATTTTTTACATTTTTAT
>CACWYF010000259.1 GCA_902765035.1 uncultured Eubacteriales bacterium | reverse complement strand
CCGCTCCGGTTCTGACTGCGAACTGCTGCTGCCGCTGTGGCTTGAGCACGGCACTGATATGTTCGCAATGCTGGACGCTGAATTCGCCTGCGTCATATATGACGGAAGGACGGATGAGTTCATAGCGGCGAGAGATCCGATCGGCATCAGACCGCTCTATTACGGCTACGACAGGGAAGGATGCATAGCTTTCGCCAGCGAACCCAAGAGTCTGCTGGGCATATGCAGCAAGGTAATGCCGTTCCCACCGGGGTGTTACTGGCAGAAGGGGGAATTCATCAGATACCGTGACATGACATCAGTCGATGGATATGTCACGGGAAGTCTTGAGGATATCTGCGGTAACATCAATGCACTGCTGACAAAGGGGGTCAGCAAGCGCCTGGTGGCTGATGCCGGGGTCGGTTTTCTCCTGTCCGGAGGTCTCGACTCATCTCTCGTATGCTCCATAGCTGCGAGAGAGTCGGCTGAGCCTATAAGGACTTTTGCCATAGGCATGGACGTCGATGCTATCGACCTTAAGTATGCGAAGAAAGTCGCCGACTACATAGGCAGCGACCATACGGAAGTCATCATAAGCAGGCAGGACGTGCTTGAAGCACTGGACTATGTCATATATCTGCTTGGGACATATGACATCACTACAATAAGAGCATCGATAGGCATGTACCTAGTGTGCAAAGCGATACATGAACAGACTGACATCAGGGTACTGCTGACAGGCGAGATATCCGATGAGCTGTTCGGCTACAAGTATACGGATTTTGCACCATCTCCCGGGGCATTCCAGGAGGAGGCCTGCAAGAGGATCCGTGAGCTGCACATGTACGATGTTCTGAGGGCTGACAGATGCATATCAGGAAACAGCTTGGAGGGAAGAGTACCTTTCGGCGATCTCGACTTCGTTCAGTACATAATGTCGATAGACCCTGCGCTCAAGGTGAACACATACGGCAAGGGCAAGTACCTGCTGAGGAAAGCCTTCGAAGGAGACTACCTGCCTGATGAGATACTCTGGAGAGAGAAGGCGGCATTCTCAGATGCTGTCGGCCACTCAATGGTCGATGACCTCAAGGAGTACGCAGAGACGCAGTACACGGATGAAGAGTTTGAGGCAGGCTGCATGAAATATGAACATGCAAGGCCGTTCACAAAGGAATCGCTCCTGTACAGGGAGATATTCGAAAAGTACTACCCGGGACAGGCGGAAATGATAACAGACTTCTGGATGCCTAATAAAGCATGGGAAGGCTGCGATGTTGACGACCCGTCAGCAAGAGTACTCTCCAACTACGGAGACAGCGGGATATAGGTATCAGTATCAGGGAATCTGTTCGCAGACTCCCTGATTGCGTTTTTAGTAAGTGCAGTTGCTCCGTGGTCCTGGCTGGTCCTAAGGCGAGGTTAAAAGGATGCTTTGCAGCTAAATTGGTCCTGACGGTGGTCCTAAGGTGAGGTTAAAAGGATGATTTGCTGCAAAATTGGTCCTGGTTGTGGTCCTGAGGCGCAGGTGAAAGAGGAATTTACTGCAGAATTGGTCCTCCCTGTGGTCCTGAAGTAAGGGAAAAATAGGGATGGCTGAATAGTGTATATGTTGTCAGAAAAAACGGAGGTGAGGATGATGGACAAAAAGTATATCTTCGTGACGGGAGGCGTTGTATCGGGACTGGGGAAAGGCATCACTGCCGCATCCCTCGGCAGACTGCTCAAGGCCAGGGGAATCAGGGTCGCAGCACAGAAGCTTGACCCGTATATCAACGTAGACCCGGGTACGATGAGCCCTTTCCAGCATGGAGAGGTATACGTAACCGATGACGGAGCAGAGACAGATCTCGACCTCGGGCACTACGAGAGATTCATAGATGAGAACCTGAACAGGTTCTCAAACCTCACCACCGGTAAGGTGTACTGGAACGTGCTGAACAAGGAGCGCAAAGGGGAATACCTCGGCAGTACAGTCCAGGTCATCCCTCACATCACCAACGAGATCAAGGAATTCATATACAGCGTCGGCACAGAGAGTGACAGCGATGTCATAATCACGGAGATCGGAGGAACCGTAGGGGACATCGAGAGCCAGCCATTCCTTGAAGCTGCAAGGCAGGTGAGCATCGAAAAAGGCAAGGCCAACTGCCTGTTCATACATGTCACACTCGTGCCATACATTACCGGATCAGGGGAACACAAGTCCAAGCCGACGCAGCATTCCGTAAGAGAGCTTCAGAACATGGGCATCTCGCCGGATATCATAATAATGAGATCGGACAGACATATTGATGAAGAGATTTACGACAAGATATCCCTCTTCTGCAATGTCAAGAGAGACTGCGTGATCGAGAATATAACTCTCCCGGTGCTCTATGAAGCCCCGCTGATGCTTGAGAAAGCACATTTTTCATGGATAGTCTGCCGCGAGCTCGGAATCGACGCGGGACCGTGCGATATGGAAGACTGGAAGGAGATGGTGGA
>CACWYF010000258.1 GCA_902765035.1 uncultured Eubacteriales bacterium | reverse complement strand
ACACTATGTTCTATCCAACACTTTTCAAAGATGATTTATTTGATGATTTCTTCGACTTCCCTTCATTCAGGGATTTTGACAAGGTTGACCGCAAGCTTTACGGCAAGCACGCCAATGGTCTTATGAAGACTGATGTCCGTGAAAACGAAGGCAACTATGAGCTCGACATCGATCTGCCGGGCTTCAAGAAGGACGAGATCAGTCTTACACTCGACAATGGTTATCTGATCGTAGGCGCAGCCAAGACTGTCAACGAGGATGAAAAGGATTCAAAGGGCAAAATGCTCCGTCAGGAGAGATACTCCGGCGCTATGCAGAGAAGCTTCTATGTTGGCGACGGAATTGACGAGAACGACGTCAAGGCTAAATTCGAAGACGGAGTACTGAGTCTCTGCTTCCCTAAGGAAAAGGAGCCTGAGATCCCTGAGAAGAAGACCATCATGATCGAAGGCTAATATAATAAGTTACATCTCCCTCATACTGAAAACCTTCATGAAAAGGTCCTGCCCCGTGCAGGACCTTTTCCGTGCACAGAAAAAGCTCTCCGCATAATGGCGGAGAGCCGTTTCAGTAACTATTACCCTAGAGGAGGCAACTCTGAAGATAATATATTAGCTCCTGATTCGGTGTTACTGGCAGATAACCAGTTCTGATGTCTTATCAAAGACGTGGATCTTATCTACATCTACTGCAAGCTTGATGTTCTCGTCAGCCTTCTTGGCATATCTTGCAGGTACTCTGGTTACCAGTTTCTGTCCTGCATAGTCAAGATAGAGGTAAGACTCGGATCCCATCATCTCATCAAGGTCTATGTATGCGTCGATGGAATTTCCCTCTCCGAAGAACTGAGGCTCAGCGTGGAAGTCCTCAGGTCTTACGCCGCAGACTACGGTTTTGCCAACATACGGAGCAAGCTCCTCTTTGTTTACTTTGATCTTTGCGTCTCCGAAGCAGAGTACATATCCGTCTTCTGCCTGTTCAACAACCGCATCGATGAAGTTCATCTGAGGCGATCCAATGAAGCCTGCTACGAAGAGGTTGCAAGGATAGTCGTACAGGTTCTGAGGTGTATCGAACTGCTGGATGATACCATCCTTCATAACGCAGATCCTGTCGCCCATTGTCATGGCCTCAGTCTGGTCATGTGTTACGTATACGAATGTGGTACCCAGCTGCTTGTGGAGCTTGCTGATCTGGGATCTCATCTCAGTTCTCAGCTTTGCATCCAGGTTGGACAGCGGCTCATCGAGGAGGAATACCTCCGGATTACGTACCATAGCTCTTCCGAGAGCTACTCTCTGTCTCTGTCCGCCTGACAGAGCCTTAGGCTTTCTGTCAAGATAAGGCTCGAGTCCGAGGATCTCAGCTGCTGCGTGGACCTTCTTGTCTATCTCTTCTTTAGGTGTCTTTGCAAGTTCCAGTGCGAAAGCCATGTTCTTGTAAACTGTCATGTGCGGATACAGGGCATAGCTCTGGAATACCATTGCAATGTTTCTGTCTTTAGGAGGCACTGCGTTCATTTTCTGATCGCCTATGAACAGGTCTCCTTTTGTGATCGATTCGAGTCCTGCGATCATTCTCAGTGTTGTGGATTTTCCGCATCCGGAAGGTCCTACGAGGACTACGAACTCTTTATCCTTGATCTCCAGGTTGAGATCAGGCACAACGGTTACACCGTTATCATATGTCTTTACTACATCTTTAAATATGATGCCAGCCATTTCTAACCTCCTACTCCTTGACTCCACCAAGTGCTACACCGGCTACGATGTATCTTGACAGTGCGATGTATACAATGATGATTGGTACTATCGCGATCGTGATCAGCATGTAAACCTTACCCATGTCGAACTTCAGGAAGTCCGCGCTTCTGAGCATCGCTATAAGTATAGGCAGCGTTCTTTTGCTGTTTTCCTGCAGTACCAGAGCCGGAATGAAGTAGTTGTTCCAGTTCTGTACAAAGGCGAATATTGCCTGTACAGCTATTGCCGGCTTCATTATAGGAAGAACGATCCTATTGAATGTCTTGAACTCATTACACCCGTCTATTCTTGCCGCTTCAATAAGTTCAAGAGGCAGGCTGGACTGCATGTAACTGTACATGAAGTAGAATACGGCAGGTGCAGCGACTGATGGAAGGATCAGCGGATACAGTGTGTTGATCATTCCCATCTTTGTGATGACGTTGATGAATCCCATCGCAGATACCTGAGTAGGCATTACGAGGATCAGCATGATGAATATGAACGCAGGCTTTTTAAACTTGAAGTTGTAAGCATACAGTCCATATGCGGTCAGCGTCGAAAAATATGTTGCCAGTGCTGCGCAGCAGGCAGATACGATGAGGCTGTTCTTTATTCCTGATAATACTGGGAGCTTTGCATCATGTATTACATTATTGAAGTTCTTGGCGAACGATGAGCCCGGAAGGAATGAGAACCCGTGCTGTATCTGCTGATGACTTCTTGTGCAGTTGAT
>CACWYF010000257.1 GCA_902765035.1 uncultured Eubacteriales bacterium | reverse complement strand
GCCTGCTGCGGCAGGGGATGATGTCATGCGGATATCCACGATACACAAGAGCAAGGGCCTTGAGTATCCGTTCGTAATAGTCGGCGGTCTCGGGCACCGCTTCAGAAAAGACAACAATGAAAAAGGATTCAGTTTTGACTCCTCTATAGGCGCAGGCCTGCCGTATATAGATCCTGCCAGAAAATACTGGCGCTCGACGCTGATCCAGAGAGCGATCAATGCCAAGTCGAGAAGGGACGGATACAGTGAAGAACTTAGGGTCCTGTATGTCGCGATGACAAGGGCAAGAAACAGGCTTATCATGGTCGGCACCTATGACAGTGCGGAAAAGCTTGAGAAGTATTCTGCGAGGCCGGACTGCTATCTCAAGGTTATGCAGGATGTCATCAGGACCGGATTCAACAGATACTATATAAAACCTCTTCCTGTGTCAGCTGCCGAGGCGGCTAAGAGAAAGCTCAGGATCCCTGATCCTGACAGCATCGAGCTTACACCGGAGGAGACGGAGATGCTCAGGGAGATAGAGAGAAGATTCTCATACAGATATCCTGACAGCGATCTTCTTACAGCCAAGGCAAAGTATTCGGTAAGCGAGCTCCGCAGGGCAGCGCTTGATGCTGAGGCGAAGGCTGCAGCTGCAGAAGCAGACCCGGAAGATGCACGTGATGCAGAAAAGCCTGCCGTACGTGTAAGAGACCGGCGCAGAAAACACACTGCTGCGAGTGCTGCTGACATAGGCACCGGATATCACCGCATAATGGAATTCGCGGATTTTGCCCTTGCATGCAGGGAGGACGGAAGCGTCGATGAAGAGTATATAAGAGAATGTGCAGACCGGCTTCACGATAACGGAGCGATAAGCGATGAAGTGTTCACTGAGATAGATACTGACAGGATCGCGGGATTCTTCAGATCGGACATCGGCAGACGGGCAGCCGCTGCGGCAGGGCGGGGGACTCTCAGAAAGGAAAAACCGTTCACGCTCAGAACAGCTGCAGAGACCGGTTCAGAGGGAAGCAGCGGAAGACATGTTCTTGTTCAGGGTGTCATAGACTGCTGCTTTGAGGAAGACGGCAGCATGGTTCTCATAGATTACAAGTCGAATTTCATTAAGCCGGGCGCGAGCTATGAGGCTGAACTTGAGAGGATACGGCATGAGTACAGAATGCAGATAGATCTGTATTCGGAGGCTGTTCTGAAGGGGACCGGACTTGAGGTAAGTGAAGCGTACCTGTATCTGTTCTCCTCAGGAGAGGCACTGCGAATGGATCGCTGATAATAAAGAGAGAAATAAGAGGGATTGATAATGAGCAAGGTAATATTACTTAACGGCAGCCCTAAGGCTGACGGATGCACGGCGACAGCACTTGACGAGATGGTCAGGGTCTTCAATGAAGAGGGCATTGAAACTGAGGTGATTCATGTAGGAAACAAATCCATCCGCGGATGCGTTAGCTGCGGATACTGCGAGAAGGGTGAAGGCTGCGTGGTGAAAGACCTGGTAAACGAAGTTTCAGCCAAGCTGAAAGATGCAGACGGCCTCGTTGTCGGAAGCCCGGTTTACTACGGATCGCCTAACGGAACTATCATATCGTTCATGGACAGGCTGTTCTACAGCGCCCCTTATGACATGCACATGAAGGTGGGCGCGGCAGTTGTCAGTGCGAGAAGAGGCGGCAACTCCGCTTCATTCGATGTGCTGAACAAGTACTTCAGCATCAGCGGAATGCCTATAGCTACATCGACTTACTGGAATCAGGTACACGGATTCACAGCAGATGATGTGAGGAAGGACCTCGAAGGCCTGCAGACAATGAGGAACCTCGCACACAACATGTCATTCATGATCAAAGCTATAGCTGATGCGAAGGAGAAGTACGGAATGCCAGCCGTAGAAGCAGAGGCATTCACAAGTTTTCCGGATGGGCTCTAAATATTATTAATAAGCAAAAGAAAAAGATGCTGCAGCTTGTACTGCGAATATTCCGCAGGAACCGCATGCCTGATATGCTGCGGTTTCGAGGACGTGAGCAGGATAAGCTGCAGCATCTTTTATTCATGAGAAATAATAAGAATCAGGAAAACAAAGAGACCGCCGAAGCGGTCTCTTTTTAGGTTTGATTATAAAGAGTCAAACGAGTTCCCGATAATCTTTCGATTATACGAGACCCTGAGCCATCATAGCCTCAGCAACTCTCTCGAATCCAGCGATGTTAGCACCCTGTACCAGAGCGTTCTTGTTGCCATAGTACTTCTCACCAGCATTAGCACATGCATTGTAGATGTTCTTCATGATCTGGTGGAGCTGTGCATAAACGTCCTCGTGCTGGAATACTGTGTGACCAGCGTTCTGTCCCATCTCGATGCAGGAGCAAGCAACGCCGCCAGCGTTAGCAGCCTTAGCAGGACCAACTGCGATGCAGTTATCCATGAGATACTTAAGAGCATCGTTTGTTGTAGGCATGTTAGCACCTTCACAGTAGAACTTGCATCCGCC
>CACWYF010000256.1 GCA_902765035.1 uncultured Eubacteriales bacterium | reverse complement strand
GGACGCATCACCGAGGTGAGGCAGAAAGGCTCTGAGAGGATCATAGAGATAGATATAGAGGCACAGAACGAGCTGGGATTCTCGGTCAGCAGACGTCTCATCGTAGAGATAATGGCCAAGCACAGCAATATCGTGCTCGTGGACATAGAGTCGGGAAAAATCATCGATTCGATCAAGAGGATATCCATCGATGTGAATAGATACCGGCAGCTGCTTCCGGGCATCGTCTACCAGTATCCTCCTGCACAGGACAAGATCCCGTTCAGGGAGATCACAGCCGATACCGAGCTGCCGCATGATGACAAGGCCCTTATGAGTCGTGTCGCAGGCATATCTCCGGCGATAAGCAGAGAGCTCCTGAGCGGCTGCAGTGAGGTCCATGACATCAGAGTCCGGTCCACAGAGCCTGCGGAGAGACTCGTTAAGATACTTGAGTCAGTAGATGACGGGACCTGTGTCCCTAGGATATATTCGGATGACGGCACTCCGCGTGAGTTCCACATCACCGGACTGACGGAATATGAGGAGCTGGACAGAACCGATTTTGCCAGCCTGTCTGAGTGCGTGGAGTTCTTCTTCAGCAACCGTGAGGCATCCAACCTGGTGAGACAGAAGTCCATGCCGCTTCTGAAGTCCGTGCAGACATCGCTGAGCAAGGCGCTGCTCAAGAAGAAGAAACTGTCTGAGGACCTTCTGAATGCAGAAAACTCGGATAAGTACAGACTGTACGGCGAGCTTCTGACGGCGAATATCCATGCTGTAAGGCCGGGCGCACGCAAGGTGACGGTCACCAACTATTATGATGGCAGCCTGATAGACATCCCTCTTGATGAGAAGATCGGTGCGAGCGCCAACGCCCAGAGGTACTTCAAGAAGTATTCCAAGGCGAGGACCGCGATCCACGAGAAACAGGCACAGCTCGAGGATAACGACAAAGACATCGCTTATCTTGAGTCTGTAATAAGGAATATTGAGGCGGCGGACAGTGTGCCCCTGCTCGAGTCGATACGCGATGAACTTGAGAGCACGGGTTACGTCAAGAGGAGAGCCAAGGCTGCTCAGAGAAAGAGAAAGCCGGCAAAACCTGAACCGCTGAGATATACGCTGAGTGACGGAACGCCGGTGCTGGTCGGACGGAATAATATCGAAAACGACTGGCTCACCATGAAGCACGCATCCAAGACCGATGTCTGGATGCATACCAAGGACATCCCGGGATCACACGTGATCGTGAAGATGGAGGATGGCAGGAATGTGAATGACCTGTCTGCGGAGCTTATATACGAGGCGGCTTCAATCGCTGCCTGGCACAGCAAGGCAGCGGGCGGCACGAATGTGCCGGTCGACTACGTACCTGTAAGGTATGTCAAGAAGCCTAACGGCGCCAAGCCGGGAATGGTCATATTCACTCATAACCAGACGGTCTACGTCGCCCCGAAGCTGCCGGAAAATACAGAAAAGAAGTAAAAGAGGACAATATACAGATGATACTGTACCCAGTGATCGCAGCGGCTGTGATAGCCCTCGATCAGTTGACTAAATACCTTGTAAGAGCAAATATGCAGCCGGGGGAAAGCATACCTATAATCGGCAGCTGGTTTCGTCTGCTCTATGTCAGGAATACAGGAACGGCATTCAGCATGTTTGCAGGCAACAAGTGGATAACAGTCGTGTTCACGACCGTGCTGATCGTTGCGTGCATTATATATGTCATTCATGAGGCGAGGTCAGGATCAAGAATCATCTCGATCCTCCTGACATTCGTGATCGCGGGCGGAGTATCCAATATGATAGACCGCCTGACACTCGGATATGTGACGGACATGATATCCTGCGGGAATTTTGCCGTATTCAATGTGGCGGATATTGCTGTTACGTGCGGATGCGCTCTTACAATCCTGTACCTGATTCTTGAAATGAGAAAAGAAGGCAAAAGTGATCAGACTGAAAGACAATGAGCAACTGAATGAAGATATCCGCACTGATCAGCCGGAACTGAGGGAAGAGGAGACAGGCGTGATCGAACTGACTGCCGGGGCTGATGATGCCGGTGCCAGGCTGGATGCTTTCATCGGCTGGAACACAGACGAGCTGTCAAGGAGTTACGCCGTCAGGCTCATAGAAAAAGGCAGGGTCACAGTAAACGGCAAAACGGTCACATCCAAAAAGTCGACTCTCAGTGAGGGCGATGAGGTCGTCATCGATCTGCCTGAGCCTGAGGTGCTCGACGTCAGGCCGGAGGACATCCCGCTTGAGATCGTATATGAAGATGACGACGTGCTTGTGGTCAATAAGCCGCGCGGCATGGTGGTTCATCCGGGACCGGGCAACTGGTCAGGGACCCTCGTCAACGCGGTGATGCATCACTGCGGGCAGTCGCTTTCGACCATAAACGGGGTCATAAGACCGGGCATAGTGCACAGGATAGACAAGGATACAAGCGGTCTTCTGATGATTGCGAAGAATGATCGTGCGCACGAATCGCTGGCTGAGCAGCTGAGAGTCCACTCCGTGA
>CACWYF010000255.1 GCA_902765035.1 uncultured Eubacteriales bacterium | reverse complement strand
CTCCGATATGGTAACGGACTACCTAACCGCATTCGGCTTGTCGGCTGATTACGCGGGGAAAATGGCGGATGAGATGGCCTACGCGCAGGCTAACAGTAATACGACTGTTACGATGCTCGGTGAATCCTTTTCCAACTGCGCCGCTGATATGCACGCCGCCGGGCAGGATATGGAAACAACCACTTCCATCCTGGAGGCCATGGCAAATCAGGGAACAAAGGGAGCAGAAGCCGGAACAGCCTTGTCCGCAATGATGCGTGATATCTCCCAAAAGATGAAGGACGGAAAGATCCAGATCGGAGATACCGCTGTAGCAGTTCAGGACAGTGAAGGAAACTTCCGAGATCTGACGGACGTCCTGAAAGATGTAGAAAAAGCTACAAACGGCATGGGTACTGCCGAAAAGAGAGCAGCCCTCCAGAAGACTTTCACGGCGCGATCCATGAAAGCAGTCAATGAGGTGCTGACTGAGGGCGTTGATGCAGTAGAACAGTATGAGAACGCTTTGAGAAATTCCGACGGAGCAGCAGCTAAAATGGCCGATACCATGCAGGACAACCTACAGGGAGCGGTGACGAAATTTAAGTCCGCCACAGAGGGACTTGGAATAGCGGCCTACGATCTGGTAAAGGGGCCATTGACCGGAGCCGTGGATCTGGCTACGGGTGCGGTTAGTGGGCTGACCAGTCTTATATCTGGAGCACCCAAGACTGAGATGGAGCAATTTGCCGATTCTGTAGTGGCAGCTAACGATAAGATGAAGTCCGCAATGGAAGGTCGAGAGCAGACCATCGAGAACGCAGCGTCAGAGGCGTTCAAACTACAAGTTCTTGGTGACCAGCTGATCACCTTAAACGGAATAGAAGAGAAGTCTCTGGGGCAGCGGCAACAGATGAAGACCATAGTCGAACAACTTGGCCAGTATATTCCGGAAATAGCAGACGCGTATAATGCCGAGACGGGGGCTTTGGAGTTGACAAACGGGCAAATCCGGGATTATATCGACAATTCCAAAGAAAAAATGGCAACCCAAGCTGCGGAAGCGGCAATGCAGGAAATGGTCAACGCTCAGGTGGAAGCCGGAATTAAACTGGAAGAAGCCAAGGACAATCTGGAAAAAGAAGAAAAGCGGCTCCAGTTCCTTGAGGAATTACAGCGATCGTATAATGCGCTTGCAGAGGAGATCAGAACTGTAGACGAGAACATAGATGACGCAGGAACAGTCAGCTATCAGATGCAGCTTTGGAACGATGCATTGAATGCCGGCCTTGTCAGCATCGAAGACTACAACGAGGGACTTGAGTATCTTGGAAGGAACGGCCTGTCCATTCTTGAAGGAAACAACTTTCGCTCAGGTGTTGATGATCTGATCAAAGCGGGTAATGATTATCGGGAAGAACTGCAAAAAGATGTAGATGAGACGCAGACCACTTATGATGCAATAGAACAAGAAGTTAACCAGCGCGGAGAAACGATACAAAAAATCGTTGACGATATAGTCGGTGTGCGTAAGTCCACTACGGGAAAGAACTGGTTTGCGAGCGCTTCAGAAGAAATCGTCCAGCTATCGAGAGTGGCGAAAGATGCGGCAAAAGGAATGGCAGGAGCGGTAGAAGAAGCAGCTGATGATATTACAGATACCGTAGAGGATGCCGGAGATGATATCGCAAAAAAAATAGAGTGGACAGCAGACCAGCAGGCCGAAGCGGTAAAAAATGCTGCTGAAAACTCCAAGACAGCGATTGCCGATGCATGGCAGGCCATGAAAGATACAGCATCGGGGACGTTGAAATTTTCCATATCAAGCGAATTTGACGGCGGAGATGACCTGACTACTGAGAAAATGAATGAAAATTTGCAATCGCAGTTGGATGGTTATCAGAAATATGTGGATAACCTCACCAAGATGCGAGAGTATGTCGCACAGGGCATTATATCACCGGAGTTTTTCTCCAATCTTGAGCAGCAGGGAACGGCTGCGGCAAACGAGATTGACCACATGGTGTGGACAGTCGAGAATCAGGGGGAATACGGAGCAGAGCAGGTCAAAGGCATATCCGACAAATGGACGGAAGCTCTCGATATGCAAGATCAGATATCCTCAATAATCGCCGGTGACCAGGCCGCCCTAACGGATGCCCTGAAATCTCTTGGCTCTACCGATGCCGAATTTGACGCTCTTAAAGACGCGGTATCCTCCGGTCTGGACGGCGCAGATAAAGAGATGCAGAGCAAGATCCAGGGAC
The DNA here is from genome assembly GCA_902765035.1 of uncultured Eubacteriales bacterium. Taxonomy (GTDB): domain Bacteria; phylum Bacillota; class Clostridia; order Peptostreptococcales; family Anaerovoracaceae; genus Crickella. Next base: position 315 of record CACWYF010000255.1, on the reverse strand, counting down.
TTGTAGATACTGCACAGCAGATGGGCGCGAAAATCCCGGATGGCTTAACAGAAGCGATCAATAACAGCGATATTTCGGCGGATCAGATCGAAGAGCAGTTAAACGCTGCCATCAACGGCACTCTGGATGGTCTATTAGAGATCGCACAGGAACAAGGGGCGAAAGTAGATGATGAGTTGGCTGCTTCGATCGCAGATGGATCCACAGATGTCCAGGACGCATACGATCAGCTGATTGCTTCCATATCCTCTAATGTAAGCGCAAGCGGAGCGATCAAGGATGCCGGCAAAGAAGCATTTACACAGCCGTTGGCTA
>CACWYF010000254.1 GCA_902765035.1 uncultured Eubacteriales bacterium | reverse complement strand
CCCTTTGTCTTAAGGTTCTTAAGAACCTCAAGAATTGTCTAAGGGGATTATCCCAAAATCAGGGCATGACAAGAAGACACTTAATATTTACCGTTTACGTTGTGACGGACTGCAGAAGGGATATTTGATAGTGCAGGTGGCCTCTAGATTTTATATAATGTAGGCATATTGCATATTCAGACATGTGGAAAAGTCGGTAAACTGGCAGTTCTGCATAAGTTAGGCGGGAGAGAAGAGCAATGAAGGGATCAGAGGCTAAGATGATCGGATTTATGGAAGGCGCGGATAAGCGCTTTGTGATTCCGGTCTATCAGAGAAAATACGACTGGAAGACAGACAACTGCCGTCAACTGTATGAAGATCTGAAGAGGATCATCCGGAATAACCGGTCGAGTCACTTCTTCGGAAGCATTGTCTCACAGGTGGTCCCGAATGGCAGCAAGATCGAATACCACATTATCGATGGTCAACAGAGACTGACAACGGTTTCCCTTCTTCTCCTTGCCATGAAAAACATGATCCGAGACAAGAAAGTTGCCGCAAAAGAGGCAGCTCTTGATGAGCAGATCACGCAGCGCTTTCTGATTTCCCCATGGGCTGAAGAGGGAGACAAGATAAAGCTCCGCCCGGTGAGGACAGACCGGGATGCACTGACGAAGCTGTATGGGCCAGAAGAGGATTACGATCATGCCTCTAATCTGACCATCAACTATAAGTTCTTCTGCGACAGAATCCTGCAGCAGGAGGTTTCCGTTGATGATCTGTACTCCGCAATAGGCAAGCTGGAAGTGATCAGCATTACGCTGGAACCGGATGATAATGCACAGATGATCTTCGAGAGCCTGAATTCGACAGGTCTTGCCTTGGAAGAAGGAGACAAGATCCGGAACTATATCCTGATGGGTCTTGAGCCCAAGGAGCAGTCCAGACTCTATGATTCCTACTGGACAAAGATTGAAAAGTGTACCGCCACTGATGTCAGCGGTTTCTTCCGTGACTACCTCAGCATTAAACAGCAGATTACACCGACCATCAATAACGTCTACAAGGCATTTAAGGCATACGCAGAGGATCTCCGGATTCCCGTCGAGACGCTTCTGACGGACCTTCTACGCTATGCCCGTCTCTTTGAAAAGTTACGAATCGGGAAAAGCGGACTGTCAGAACAGAAGCTGGATGATTGCCTGTACAGGCTGAATCGTCTGGAGATCATTGTCACCAGACCATTTTTCATGGAGGTACTGCGCCTCAACCAGGATGGAAAGCTGAGCAATAAGGATGTATTGCAGGTCTTTCTCATCACAGAGAACTATCTGTTCCGCAGAAATATCTGTGAAGTCCCGACTAATGCGCTGAATAAAATCTTCCTGAACTTGAACAGGGAAATACTTCGTTACGACAATTCCTCTAATAACTATGTGGCGAAGTTTATCTATGCGCTGCGGTCCAAGAGGGACAGCGGCAGATTCCCGGATGATGAGGAATTTACAGCTGCCCTGGCGAATAAGCAGGTCTATCAGATGCGAGGCAAATATAAGGCATACCTTTTTGAGCGCTTCGAGAATTATGGAACGATTGAGACGAAGGATGTCTTCACTCATCTTGACAACAACACGTATACGATCGAGCATATCATGCCGCAGCATCTTACGCCGGTCTGGACAGAGGCGCTGGGACCAGACTATGCGAAAATCCATGAGACCTGGCTGCATCGCCTGGCAAACCTGACTCTGACCGGCTATAACCCAAATCTCAGCAATAAGTCCTTTATTGAGAAACGGGATGCGGATGTAGGCGGCTACAAAACCAGTGGTCTCAAGATGAACCAGAAAATCGCGACAAAGGACTCCTGGGGATTGCCTGAACTGGAGGAGCGCAGCGATGAGATGGTCGCTCTCGCGAAGAAGATCTGGGCCTACCCGGAGACAGACTTTGTACCGGAAGAGAAGGAGTTTGATTCCTGTACGCTGGATGATGAGGACGTTGAGCTTACCGGAAGGGATATCGCGAAGTACAGCTACCAGAATGTAGAACAGCCAGTCAGCAGCTGGGCGGATATGTTCGAGCACGTAGTGAAGTTCCTTCACCAGAAGGATAAGTCAGTACTGTCAGGACTTGCATACAGCACCAGCAATACCACGGATCTTGTAAATTACATCAGCAGTGAGGAAGACAGTCTCAGAAATGCTCTGAAGATCGATGAGAGCATTTTTGTTGAGAAGAATACCAGTACGGTTATGAAGATATCGATCCTTCGCCGCCTGTTTGCACTTTATAAGGCAGATCCGATGGACCTGGTATTTTACCTGAAGGATATTGAAGCTGAGAAGGTGAGAGACACTGGCAGGTATGAGATCCGCAGGAAGTATTGGGCGTATGCACTGCCGCTGATCAAGAAACAAAATGCTCACAGAGGGTCATTTGGCAACTGCAATCCCATTACCTCAAATACCATCGCCGGATCATTCGGTATCGGTGGGTTTGGAATATTGTGCATCGCGAACTATGATTCAGCAGGAGTACAGCTATACCTCGGTAAAAATGATGCATCAGATAACAAGAAGGCATTTGATCAGCTTTA
>CACWYF010000253.1 GCA_902765035.1 uncultured Eubacteriales bacterium | reverse complement strand
AAGGTGTCGGCCTCCTTTGAGGGTAGTGTACCGGCATCGAAAGCGCCCTCGGTATAGCTGGGCAGTGTACCTGCTGAGAAAGCACCTTCGGTATAGCTGGGCAGTGAGCCAGCACCGAACACGATACCCTCATTAACTGCGTCGTAAGTCATAGATGCGAGAGCACCTGCTGAGAACGTGTCAGCTGCCTTTGAAGGAAGAGTACCTGCGCTGAAGGTGTCAGCTGCCTTTGAAGGCAACGTACCTGCGTCGAATGCGCCCTCAGAGTATGAGGGAAGCGAGCCACCATCAAATGCGCCCTCCGTGAATGAAGGAGCAACACCTGCGGTATAGAAACCGCTGCCAAGAGATGCGGGGGTATAAGCACCCTCAGAGAAAGAAGGCAGGCTACCTGCATCGAATGTACCCTCTGTGTAAGAAGGCAGCACTGGATCTACGTCGAAGCCTGTCACGAAATCGTCATCTGCTGTGCCTGTGAAGGTAACGGCAGAAGGAGCGTTGGTACCTGCTGGTGTGTAGGTGCCGCTTGCGCTGTCCTTGAAGGCGAGAGCCTTGAGCATTGAGGTAGAACCGAACTCGTCGATGCTCTGACCGTTCCACATCAGCTCGATAGCTGACTTACCCTGACGGACGATCTGAGTGTAGTCACCAGCGTTCAGCTTAATCTCATCACCAGTAGGAGTACCTGTTACGAAAGTACCCTTGGTGGTGGTGATAGATGTGGGAACATCACCTTCCTTAAGGTCGCTCACTGTCTCACCATCAATAACTGCGCTAACGAACTTTCCGATGTAAGATGCACCGTTCTTGATGATGTCGAGAATACGTGCGATGTCCTCGCGGGCTTCTGCATCCTTTACATACTTCTTGCCATCGGCAAGCTCTAACCAACTAAAATACAATTTTGAATCTGGCATAATGCTAAAATCTTTAATTTGTTAAACATTAAGTGAATTAAAATATCTGGGGGCGGTAGTTATCCGCCAAATCAGAATCATTCCATACGGGGTTCCTCTTAAGAGCTGTGCCCGTCTTTCGTCATCCGCATATACGGCACACGCAACGGTGAAGCCGTAGGTCTCTGCGGCTGTAGTATTCCACACTCACGGATGTCGGGTTTGAGCTTGGCGATAATCACAGGCTCATGCTTTGAGAAAATCGTCATCACGCTCCTTCCCGTCTCCGCCTTGTTACGTCTAAGCAAGTCCTCGAACATTGCTATTATCTCCTGTTCGGAAATCTTACGGCTGTCCTTTGAGAGCATACCGCTTTTCATGATGCGTCCTATGTAGAATCCGTCAGGAGCCTGTATGAGTCCGAACTTTCTTTCCTTGTTATCCATATCTAAATGTTTTTGTTGTCACCCATGATGCCACCAAGCTTGATACCCTCGTTCTCTGCATCGTATGTGTACTTCATCTTGTCCTTTACATCATCGTGAAGGTCTTCCATCTGCACTGCTCCGTCGATGATGGCGTTAGAGTCCACCGTATCATCAGGAAGGGGTACTCCTGGCTCTACGCCGCCACCGCCGCTGAACACATAGTCATTGCCTCCAAACTCTATAACGAGTTTGCTTACTGGCTTCTCTTCTCCTAAGTTTCCCATAACTACTATCTTTTACTGTGTGATAATCTCAAGTTTCGTTACCTGCTCAATCGTCCAGTCGTTAGATGCCATGAGCTTTGCGAAAGCATCTTCAGTCAGTGGCTCAAAGTCCAGCTTCACCTCTTTCTCGGCATACTCCTTAACTGCCTCGCCAACAAGACCGTTGTACCTGCGCAGCTCACGGAGGAAGTCGTTGTATTCAGCAGCACCCATCTCAAGCTCCGAAGCATCGGCATTCTTATCCTTGGTGACACGCTCATAGTCCTGTGCCTTCTGTAGCCTCTCGTCGAACCCCTCTGGCTTCAGTCTCTCTACGGCATCCTTGGAATCCTCATCGAAACGCATGGCTATGGGCTTCATCGTCCTTGCGATTTTCCATACCCTTATCTTGTCGGCATCGTCAAGTTTCGTGTACTTAGCCGTGTTGAGGATATTGTATGCCTCAAGTATTCCGTTTGTACTGACAGTTCACGGGACGGATATCTTCCACTATTTTATTCCGGGTAAAAAGCCGTGGGGGCGCAATATCCGGATTGCCCGGCAGGCGGACGCGTTGGTGGCGGTCTCCTCGCTGCTGCTTTCCCGCGTTGCACCTTATCGGGAGAGAGGCCTCTCGCGTGTCGTGCCAAACGGCGTGGACCTGTCTTTGATTCCGGAAAAATGCCGGAACGTGCCGCACCGCATTCTTTCGGTGGGCACACTGAAAGCGCGCAAGTGTATGGACAGAACGTTGGAGGCATTTGCCCGCATATCCGGAGAGTGGCCGGATGCTACGCTGACGATCATCGGGATCGGACCGATGGAAGGCCAGCTGAGGGAGCGCGCCAGGCAGCTGGGGCTTGCTGACCGGGTGACGCTGACCGGCGGTCTTCCGCATGAGGAAGTACTGCGTAGGATGAGCGAGAGCGACGTGTTTGTCCTGCCGAGCTGGGGTGAAGGATACGGAATCGTCTATATTGAGGCGATGGCTGCCGGCATGATTGCG
>CACWYF010000252.1 GCA_902765035.1 uncultured Eubacteriales bacterium | reverse complement strand
CATTTTTATCATAGTCCCACTCCATAGCAATGTCAGGATAAGCCGTTTTAAGATTGATCATACCATCTGAAGTCATTTGTCCGCCACAATAAGGGCATCCATTCTTTTTTCTTGAATAGATTACCGCTTGCCAGCTATGACCTTCTTTGCATTTCCACCACACTTTAGTTTTAGAGCCGTGAGAATAAGCATCGAAAGGTTTATCGTTTTTATCATTGTCATATTCATCAATCAAATGCTGCATCTCATTATCAATACACCACTGAGTGAATGATTCCTTCATTGCCATAACTACTCTCCCAAGTGTTTAGACCCAAACAATATTCAGGAGTCTCTCTCCTGCAACCATTATACCATACCGCAATAATATTTTCAACAGTAAATATGTAATTCCGAGTGCAGTCATACAAATGCACTCAGAACTATTAGTGTCAGCTCCGCTGCTCTCTCACAGCACTCTCAAAATTAATTATCCCGTTTATCCTTCTGACCTCATCGGTCACAGCAGAACGCATCTTGAAAAGCGCTGTGTCATCAAGATCATTGATTGCAGCAAGCAGATGCGTCTGCACACCTACTTCAACTGCCAACTTAAATATCGCACGAGCAAGCCTTTGTTCTGATCCTTTTACTACTCCTTCCGTTAACGAAAGGATCTGCGGTGCCAGAAACGTAAGAGAAGCTTTCTCCTTTCCCATTACATAGCCGCAGTAAAAACGAATTGCCTTTTCAATGAACTGTGATCTGGAACGGCAGTTATCCTTCTGAAAAAGGCAGTCCACAAGCTCCATAGTCTCATTAAAGATCTGAAGTCCAAAGGTTCGTTTTTCATATTTCGACTCGACTGCAGAATCGTCCGAACAATCGCCTTTTCTGCTCGTTTCATTGGTTTTATTCGATGCTCTCGCAAACTCCCAAAATCGGCGGGCTTTGCCCGTCCGATGTGAACATCCGCCGAGCTTGCTCGAGCGGATTTTAACCTGCACAACAGAAATTACCCTCCACCCCTGCCCATTCCGGCCTCAATCGCACTTTCCGAACTCTGCGAGAAACGCCCACAAAGGGCTTGGCTGCCCCCGGGGGTATGGTTTCCCGACCTCGGTTCGGAAAGCGGCACACGAGGCGCACACGTTCGTTACACGCCGTCCTGCTGTTCCGGTTTATCTTTGTCAGCGCCTGACCTTCGCTGACGTGGTTTCTGACTGGCGGCGAGCATCTCGATATAGTCTCGCACATTCTGCGGCACGATCTTGCCGTAGAGCTGCTCGATATACTTTTCAAGCTCTGCCGTCAGCGTGGAGTTTTTCTGTTCAAGGTACATCTCAATAGCCGAGAGCCTGCCCTCGTCTATCGGTACGCTTATTGTTTTTCTCATGACTCACCTCCACTCTCAGCTGAACTATCCGGGCCGCTGCTGTCCTCAGAAGAGCTGCTGCTGTCGATAGCTTCCTGCACCTCGGGCGGATAAATGATGCCCTCGTAGGTACACCACTTTGTCCACGTGCCGTCAGCAACCGCCTGCCTGGTCACATATCCGACTGCCTCATCGCTGAACACTACCTCGCCGCTGCCGAGATATATCCCGTGTTTCGTTCCGTCGAACAGACCGATGCCGGGGATATCAGGCATCGTATTCAGGTCGCCCTGCTCGGTATAGGTCAGCGTTGTGACCGCATCTCCGAAGAGCTTTTCGTCCGTATCGTAGTTGAGATAGCCGATCATCAGCCCTGCATTATCACAGTATCTGAGCCTTGTTTCCTCATCTCGCTGACCGATGAAGCCTGCCTTGTATCCCCAGCCCGACTCGTAAGCGTTGAAGCCCCAGGCCGCAAGGTCGGAGCAATTCTTTGTGTCCGGCTCGTCAAACATATACGGGTTGATCAATGTGTTCATGATGAATGTGTAGTTATGCAGGTATTCTTCGTAGGGGATACTGAGGTGATAGGTCTGATTGATGCCGTCGATCAGAGCCGCATCATCCGGTGCCGCCTTGAACAGATTTGCATAAGCATTGGCATCGAAGTTCTCCACACCCTCGAAGTAGGTGAGGTAGATGACCACCGCTTTGATGGTCTGCTTGACCACACCGCAGCTGCGCATCTCGGTCTCGATGACCTGACCTATCGCTTTGATCGCGTTGATCTTTGCCGCCTGATCGCTGTCAAGGCTCGCCATAAAGTTCTGCTCGGTGAACATTGTCGTGTCCATAGAGCTGAGATCCGGCTTGGACGAACCCATGCCCGTGAGGACTACCACCGGCGCACACAGCAGAAGAATAAAGCCGGCCGCGATGCTCAACACCAGTATGATGATCTTCTTCTCGACCTTTCTGTCCGAGGCAAGAGAGGCAAGCAGTTTCAGTATTTTTGCTTTCATACCGGCACCTCGACCTTCCTTACCTCGAACTCAGTGAACATATCCTGATTTCTCATGTCCTCTTGATGCTTGGCTTCGTAGGCAGCCAGCTCAGTAAAAAAGAGGATCGGCTCGCCGTTGCGGCGTACCCAATCCTCAAAGACGTGCGCTGCATTTTGCGTGTAGCGCGTTTTCCATATTCCGTACTTCGTCAATCTATCACCTTCCTTCACTGCATGGTTATGCTCTGTTCTTCTTCGATCTCATAGTCGGCATCGAGATCGTGACTGTTCATGAGCTCATATAAGTGGTCGCTGAACCACTCACGCTCGGCAATATTATGCGGCTCATACCTGTATATAACAGAGTCGATAAGTGCCTCCAGCGGCTTTTTCAGCGTCAGCAGAAACCCCAGACCCAGGCAGACCACTGCCATGATCAGGAAGGATATGCCCTCCCTCTCCTGGTACAGAAGCCCTGTGAGCGCGGGAAGCAGAAGGAGCACGGCCTCGAGCTTGAGCACCATGCCCTCGATATAACGAACGATTGCGTAATGCATTGCCTACTTCTCCAGAATGTCCTTGATGTCTCCGAATCCCTTGTGGGTCGTCACGATAATCACGCTGTCGCCCTCCTCGATGGAGGTCTGACCGTTGGGGAGAATGGACTTTCCATTCCGGATGATGCAGGCGATCAGGACGTTGTCCTTGGTGTGGAGCTTTGCCAGCGGAATGTTCACGACAGAGGGCTCGTTGTGGATGGCAAATTCCAGAGCCTCTGCCTTGCCCTCCACGATGTAGTAGAGCGTCTCCACGTTGCTGCCGAGGGAGTTCTGCATGGCGCGCGCGTACCGGATGATGGACTCCGCCGTGATGTTCTTGGGATGGATCATGCTGCCCAGGTTCAGCCGGTCGATGATCGTGTCGATGGAGATCCGGTTCGTCTTCGTGATGACCTTTGCCGACTGGTTGCACTGCTGGGCAAACAGGGACAGGAAGATGTTCTCCTCGTCGATGCCGGTCAGGGTGACAAAGGACTCACAGGTCTCAATGCCCTCCTCCATCAGGATGTCCTGGTCCGTGCCATCCCCGTTGATGATGATGGCCTTGGGCAGGTTCTGGGAGAGCCACTCGCAGCGGCTGCGGTCCTTCTCGATGATCTT
>CACWYF010000251.1 GCA_902765035.1 uncultured Eubacteriales bacterium | reverse complement strand
AGCCGCACTCTTCACAGACGCTGATGTTTACACCAAAAGCCCCGGTTTTACAGTACATGATGTGATAAGCCGCCTTCCTCTGAGCTGCAGACAGGACATGCTGTTTTTCATAGGACGGGTAAAAACGGTGAAAGACATCCTGAATAGTACATTCGCTGCTCATGCTTCACCGCCTTCCGGAATGTCAAACGGACTGCGAATGCCGAGAAGCGTCTTGTTGCTGACATGAAGATAAACATCCGTAGAACGAGGATCCACATGCCCAAGAAGGGACTGAATGTACTTGATGTCGATACCTTTCTCAAATAAGTGGCTGGCGAAGCTGTGACGACAAGCATGAGAGGAAACGCGGCGTGTAATACCAGCCTTCTTAGCGCTTACCTTGAAAAACTGATTGACACTTGCGATATCAAGATAGTCTCCAGTCCATGAACTGGGAAAGAGGATTCCTTTCGGCTTGCCACATTTAAACCAGTATTCAGTAAGCAGGTCAAGATTCTTCCTGGAGAGGATGGTATACCTGTCAATCCGCCCCTTTGCTTCCCGAACATGAATGGTCATGTTGGTGCGAGAAATATCATCATAGTGAAGATGGGTGACCTCTGATACACGAAGTCCGGAAGAATACATGGTTGCAATGATGGCCTTGTGCTTAAGGTTATCTGTCACATCAATGATTGCGTTAATCTCCTGTGGTGTAAGGACAGTCGGAAGATTCCGCTCGCGTTTCATGGCGGGTACTTCTTCGTCATCCCAGGCAATCTTAAGGACTCTTTTATAGAGAAACTTAATGGATGAACGGTAATGATTATGGGTCTCAGGAGATCTGCCTTGCAGACGCTTCATAGTAAGGAATGCATCTGCGTCTTCTAATGTAAGGTCGGCAACAGGCTTATTAGTGCAACGCAGGAAATAACCCACATCGCTGCAATACAGCTGGATGGTCCGTTCCCGTAAGTTGCGCTTTTCAGCAGCTTTGCGGATAGATTCAAAAATATCTTCGTACATAAAAAACCTCCATGATTAAGTAGTGTTTACAGTGACAACTACCCATCAGGAGGTGCGTTGGCATCATAATTGGAGTAAAGATATCATCAGTTAGAGATAAGAAAATAGAATGAGAGTACATGACCTTAGTATATAATGTTAACGACCAAGAAAACATTAGGAGGTCAGTACTCTCATGAACATTATACCAGTGATTAATAGTTTTATGGCGGAAATATTTCTGGCGGCTGAGAAGTTTCTGGAGAACCCGGTGGAGCTCTCTGAATTGGAGGGGAACCTCTCAGTAATAGGGAATAAGACCTTGGCCGGGATCATGGGACAGATCCTGAATGAGGCAGATACGTTCCTTCAGGGAGAGCCTCGGCGCACTGAACGGTATACAGTACAACGACATATACCCAGGACGCTGATTACAACCTTTGGAGATGTTTCTTTTACTCATACTCTTTACCAATCAAGGGAAGATCGCACATACCACTTCCTGCTGGATGAGCGGATGCATCTCCCGAAGGATGAGCACTTCAGTGAGCTGGCCGAAGTTAAAGTGCTGCAGGAAGCCACCAAAACCAGCTATCAGCATGCAGCAGACAAACTGCAAATCGGGATGCAGAAGATATCCAAGGTGGCGGTGATGAAAAAGGTACATGGAATACAACGCTATCTGCCTGACGAGAACATTGCAGAGCAGAGAAAATGTGAATACCTGTACATTGAAGCAGATGAGGACCACATTCACCGTCAGAAAGCCGGGGAAGAGGTCAGAGGAGAATGTATCACCGGAAAGCTGATTTATGTGTTTGAAGGGAAAGAGGATAAGGCTGGAGGCAGAAGGGAACTGATCAACGCAGCATACTTTGGAGGCGATTACCCGGGCCGGGAGGCGAACATAGAGCTGTGGGAAGAAGTACAGTCCTATATCCGGAATCACTATGACCAGAGTGTGTTGAAACGAGTATATATCTGCAGTGACGGGGGCAGTTGGATCAAAGCCGGTCTGGATGTGATCGACAAAAGTGTAGCAGTAGCAGATCGCTTCCACCTGATGAAATATATCAACCGGCTTTCAAACCTCACCCTGGATGAGCGAGATTATGTGAAAGGCAGGTTTTATAAATATATCTACAAAAATAATCAGAGAAAGGTTCAGCGATTGTTGGTGAAAATCCGGCGAAGTGTGGAGAAGCAAGAGGCAGTAAATGACGGAGAGACATTCCTGATGAACAACTGGGAGGCAATCCAGAGAGCGTTCCATGACAAGCACACGTACGGATGCAGTGCAGAAGGCCACGTAAGCCACTTGTATTCAGACAGGATGAGTTCAAGACCTATGGGATGGAGCTCAGTCGGTGCAGACCGTATGTGTCGTCTGCGCTGCCTGACGAAAACACACGGGGAAGGAAAGATAAAGGAACTGGTGCGTCTTCGCCGCGAGGCGGCCTGTCAGGTGCTTCCAGCAACAGGAACAGATGGGAATGCAATCGGGGACCGGGAAGTGATTCGACGGACGTATACGGCGGCACAGAAGGAAGCGGCAAAATATGCTGAACGAATGCATGCGACACTGATGGGCAGCCTGACAAGGAAAGAACTGGCAATACGTGCACAGTTATGGGT
>CACWYF010000250.1 GCA_902765035.1 uncultured Eubacteriales bacterium | reverse complement strand
CCGCGAGTAAACGAGATCAACGTGGATGTTGACGATGATCCGAGAGCCTGCTACTTCTACCAGGCGCTCATGGGCAAGTACATCCGCATGGCACTCATACTTTATCTGCTGGGAATCAAGTAGGGGAGGTTTTACATGAACATAGACGGAATCAACACAGGATATGTACTGGATCATATCAAAGCCGGCAAAGGCTTCGAATTATACCACCTCCTCGGCCTCGACAAGGCAGACTGCACTGTAGCCATCATCCAGAGGGCATCCAGCGCGAAGTACGGAGCTAAAGACATAATCAAGATCGATGCCGACATTCCGATCGACTATGACCTGATCGGATACATCAGCTCGGACATCACTGTCAATGTCGTAAAGGACCGTGAGCTTGTGAAGAAGTTCAAACCGGGTCCTCCGACAGAACTAAGAAACGTGATCGAGTGCCGCAACCCGAGGTGCATCACTTCAGTCGAGAGAGGCATCCCGCAGAGGTTCAGACTCGTAGACAAGGATTCGAGATCTTACCGCTGCGTTTACTGCGACACTCTGTACAGAGAGAATAAGTAAACCAATGGACTCCATGGCCGGACCATGGGGTCCTTTGATAAACAGATAATAATAAGGCGGTTGGAACTATGAAAAGAAACAAACTGATAGTGCTGATGCTGGCTTTCACCCTGACAGCGGCGCTTGCGCTTGCGGGATGTGGCAAACAGCAGAATGAAAGCGAAGAACCGGCTGAGACAGAAACTGAGACAGAAGCTCAGACAGAAGAAGATTCCGTGATCGATTACCTGGTGCTGGTAACTCATGATAACCCGCTGCCGGACGGCTGGGAGGAGGCTCTTGAGACCACGACGATCACGAATTCCGTAGGCGATAAAGTGGTTGTTGAAAGCAAGGCTTACGAAGCATACTGCGCGCTTAAGGAAGCAGTCGAAAAGGATCTTGAAGGATACGAAAAAGGGGAAGTCAGATTCGAGCTCGATTCCGCTTTCAGAAGCATCGAGGCGCAGCAGAAGATAGTTGATGACTTCACTGAGAAGTACGGCGAAGACTATGTCAGAAAATATGTGGCGGTCCCGGGATATTCGGAACATCACACAGGACTGGCGCTCGATCTCTACTTCACGATCGACGGCAAGGACGTATATGAGAATGAAGACCTCGTGCAGTACCCGGATATCTGGGAAGCGGTCCATGCAAGACTTCCGGAATTCGGATTCATTCTCCGTTTCCCGGAGGATGGCGAAGCTATAACGGGATACGCGTATGAGCCATGGCACATCCGTTATCTTGACAGCCCTGAGATCGCAAAGGAGATCACAGACAGCGGTATCACATTAGAGGAATATCTTAAAAACGCAGAATAAACTGCACGACTGAAGTCAGGAGAAAAAACATGGGTATAATAGCAGGATTCATGGTGCCGCACCCGCCTATGATCGTGCCTGACATCGGCAGGGGGAGCGAAGCACAGATCGCAGATACAACTGCGGCATATGAGAGAGTCGCGGACGAGATAGCGGCGCTCGCGCCGGATACCATAGTGATCACCAGTCCGCATTCGATAATGTATTCGGACTACATCCACATTTCACCGGGCAGAAGCGCGGGCGGAAGCTTTGCAGGGTTCAGGGCACCGAATGTCAGATTCAGTGAGGAATACGATACGGAGCTTGTGAAGGAGATATGCAGGCTGGCCGATGAAGAGGACTTCCCAGCGGGCACGCTCGGCGAACGCGAAAAGGACCTCGACCACGGCACTATGGTGCCGCTGTGGTTCATACGGAACAGATATAAAGGCGGAAAGATAGTCCGCACCGGACTTTCGGGACTGCCTCTCATAGATCACTACAGATTCGGCATGATGATACGCGAGGCTGCTGAGAACACCGGCCGCAGGGTCGTGATCGTAGCCAGCGGAGACCTGTCGCACAAGCTGCAGGACTACGGGCCTTACGGATATGTGCCGGAGGGGCCTGAATATGATGAGCGTATCATGGACGTGATGGGGCGCGCCGCCTTCGGCGAACTCCTCGACTTCGACAGCAGCTTCTGCGACAAGGCTGCCGAGTGCGGACACCGCTCGTTCGTAATAATGGGCGGCGCGTTCGACGGCACGGCGGTCAGAGCGGAAAGACTGGTCCATCAGGATGTTACGGGCGTCGGCTACGGCATCTGCACTTTCTATCCTGAAGGTGCAGACGAAAGCAGGCACTTCCTGGACCGGAAAATGGCGGAGATCGAAGACGAGCTGAGGTCGAAACGCGAGCGTTCCGATGAATACGTAAGGCTTGCGCGCGAAGCTGTTGAGGCGTATGTGCTCAGGCGCGAGGTGCTGGATGTACCTGCAGGCCTTCCGGAAGAGATGCTGTCAAAACAGGCAGGCACATTCGTGTCGATACACGAGCACGGAGAACTCAGGGGCTGCATAGGCACTATAAGCCCGACGAGGAGCAGCGTGGCTGAGGAGATAATCGGCAATGCGATCAGCGCATCAACGAGAGATCCGAGGTTCCCGGCAATAAAGCCTGACGAGCTCCCGTGGCTGGACATAAACGTGGACGTGCTCGGCGAGCCCGAAGACATCGGCTCGGAGGACGAGCTCGACGTGAAGAGATACGGGGT
>CACWYF010000249.1 GCA_902765035.1 uncultured Eubacteriales bacterium | reverse complement strand
GGAAGACATCAGAGGATGTATCTCTTTCAGGCGGGAACAGTTCCAGATACTCCCTGATGACATCCGGGAGATCCGCGCTGTGACGGCTGAAGAAAAGCGTATTGAATTCTTCAGGGTTATTGAATGCGTGATTGCAGAAAATCTCCCAGGAAAGCATGTAGATATCTGCATCGTAAGATTCATCGTTATCAGGATCGAGCTCTGAGCTGGATACGACCATGTCGTTTGTGTATTCCTGCAGAGCATGCACACATGCAAAGAGAACCAGCTCGTCTATGTCACGGAAATATCTGTAGATGAGGGCGCTGTTCATTCCGATCCTGGCACCCAGAGACCTGGCTGATACAGACTGTATGCCGCTTTCGTGGATCATTTCCATGGCAGCGTTGATCAAAGCTATTTTGTTGTTTCTTATTGTCTCTGCAGACATGGAGGGTCTGCCCATATTTACGCACTCCTTTATTGCTGAACTGATGAAACAGGCGATAAATAAGGCTGGTTTTGCACTTTATTAAGAGAATTTTAACAACTGCGGTAAGTGTGTTACAAGCAATTAATGAGAATTAATTAAACTTGTTAAAAAAATACTTTACAGTACAATAGATATTTTCTATAATGCATCTAAAGAAAACGCGTTTAATAAACAAGTTTTCAATAATGTAGCTACAGAAAACACTTATCACTACCGCTAACGTACATCGCTATCGCTATTAAAGTATTTCAGCAAGAAAGGAGTACGTAAATGAAACTCAAGATCGGCAACATCCAGGTAAAGGATGTAGTTCTTGGTGCTCAGGACGGCTTTGCAGATGGCGTTCTTACCATCAATAAGCAGGCAGCAATCGACTACCTGATGGGTCTGGACGATCATATTACAAGCCTCGATATAGTTATCGCTCATCCTGGCGATGACACAAGAATCGTACCTGTAATCGAAACAATCGAGCCAAGAATGAGAGTTGACGGAAGAACTCTGTTCCCGGGAGTTACTGACGAAGTAGTACCTGCAGGTGACGGAGAACTCAAGGCTCTCAAGGGCTGCTGCGTAACAGTAGTAGGCGGCACATGGGGCTCCTTCGGTGACGGCGTCATCGATATGGGCGGCGAAGGTGCAAAGCACACATACTGGTCCAAGCTCATCAACATCTGCCTCGTAGGCGAGACAGACGAAGAGTTTGAACGCTATGAACAGCAGAAAATGAACCACGCTCTCAGATGGGCTGGTCACAGATTCGCTGAATATCTCGGAAAGATCGCTAAGTCAGTAGCTGCAGAGGACTTCGAAGAGTATGAATTCGAGCCTGTAGCTGACAGAGCTAAGAAGAACAACGGACTTCCTAACGTAGCCATCGTACTGCAGCCGCAGTCACAGATGGAGGCGCTCGGATACAACGACCTCTGGTACGGATGGGACCTGAACAAGTTCCTCCCTACATTTGTAAGTCCTACAGAGGTTCTCGACGGTGCAATGATCTCCGGATCCTTCATGCCGGCATCCTCAAAGTGGTCAACATATGAGATGCAGAACTTCCCTACGATCAAGGAGCTCTTCGCAGAAGACGGCAAGAGCCTGAACTTCGTAGGAGTCATCCTCTCGATGCTCAACGTAGCACTCGATCAGAAGGAAAGAGCTGCAATCATGGTAAGAAGCATGGCTCTCAACCTCGGTGTTGACTACGCTATCGTAACTGAAGAGGGTTACGGAAACCCTGATGCTGACTATGTACGCTGCCAGGTCATCCTCGAGGATGCAGGCATCCCTGTAGTAGGTATCTCCAATGAGTGTACAGGCCGTGACGGATTCTCCCAGCCGCTCGTAACACTCGATTCAAAGATGAACGCGCTCGTTTCCTCAGGAAACGTATCGCAGCTCTCAGACCTTCCTGCATGCAAGACAGTTATCGGATGTCTCGAAGCAATGAACAGAGACGGAATGTCCGGCAGCTGGGGCTATGATGAGAAGCTCGGCAAATCCGCAAGAGATGACGGCTCGATCATCATGGAAGATAACAACTGGTTCTGCGGAGACCACATCAGCGGTTTCTCAGTTAAGACCATGAAAGAATTCTAGAGGAAGGGAGGCAGAGACATGAAGAAAGTAATTTGCTACGTCAACCAGTTCTTCGGCGGAATCGGCGGCGAGGACAAGGCTGACCAGGAACCATACATCGTTGAAGGCGTTGTAGGTCCTACAATGGCGATCAATGCAGCCCTCAAGGATGCAGAGGTTACTCATACAGTAGTATGCGGTGACAACTTCATGGGATCCAACACTGAAGAAGCTCTTTCGAGAATCATGGGATTCCTCGAAGACAAGGAAATGGATCTCTTCATCGCTGGTCTGGGTCGCCATGTATTCCTTGTTGACCTTCGCTGCCGATTCACGGGCAGATACCTGAGATCCTTCCACCTCTACTGTCTTGGATTCATGTACCTTGATGTCCGGATGATCCAGCAGTACATAGTTGACTGTATAGGAGGTCGTTTCCGCCTTCTTGCTGTAATAGAAGGTGATCACATTGCCGCTCTGCTCATCGTCAAATGACAGCGTTACGGTTTTTGAAGCCGCGTCCGGACGGTATCCGACCACTGCCATCGCAGTTTCCGTGATCGTTTCTCCTTCTTCAAAGGCAGGAT
>CACWYF010000248.1 GCA_902765035.1 uncultured Eubacteriales bacterium | reverse complement strand
AGGTGAAGAAGGAGTACTGCGATCTGCTCCGCAGGGCAGACGCAATCTTCCTCGAGGAGCTCCGCAAGGCGGGCTGGTATGACAAGGTCAGCCAGGCGTTCGCCGTATTCCTGCCGGTCAAGTCGGTAGGCGTCCAGGGCGACGGCAGAAAGTACCAGTACGTCGTTGCTCTCCGTGCCGTTGAGACCATTGACTTCATGACCGCCCACTGGGCGCATCTCCCCTATGAGCTGCTCGGACGCGTATCGAACCGCATCATCAACGAGATTGACGGAATCAGCAGGGTAGTCTACGACGTCTCCGGCAAGCCGCCCGCAACCATAGAGTGGGAATAAAGAGGAGTTAGCTGAGTCTGTTGTTTCAAGTTAAGAGACAGCCACAGCATCTCCTTCTCAGCAGCCATCCTCCGGTCAAGTGAGCCAGAGGATGGCTTTTTTAATGGATTTGACGCAGATAATCTGGAAGAGGGCTGACACTTACGAAATTAAAAACGGATTTGGCGTAGATAATCAAAAGAAACAATGGGAAAGCCCCGTTTCTGCAGGATTAAAAACAGATTTGGTGTAGAT
This sequence comes from uncultured Eubacteriales bacterium, assembly GCA_902765035.1. Lineage (GTDB taxonomy): Bacteria > Bacillota > Clostridia > Peptostreptococcales > Anaerovoracaceae > Crickella. The sequence continues at coordinate 2,091 of CACWYF010000248.1, read as the reverse complement.
AATCAAAGGAAAGAATGGCAAAGTCCCGTTTTTGCAGGATTAAAAACGGATTTGGCGTAGATAATCAAGAAATACACGGAAATCAGCAAAATAAGGGCAGGTGAGTATACATTGCTGGATATTCTGAGATGAATATAACAGGGATTCTCTCTCAAAGTCTCTTATTACTATAGTAGTTTATGTGATTTCGTAAGGAAAATCCGGGATGATATTGAAATCCAAAGAACTTTCCTTCAGACATTTTGCTGTCTGCATAACCTTTCCCGCCTTTGAGAGAGAAGATACAGCTTCCTGCTCTGCCTTGTAAATAAGCACTGGTTCCTGTGAGGAGAGCAGTTTCCTGGCCTGCAGGTAATTCACATGACATATCACACTGATGAGTTTGATATGTTCCTTTGTTTCTGTATTGCCCGGATTGAGATAAATTCTGTAATCTGTCATGTCTTCATCCAGAGGCCTGGAGAGGGTGGTTGCAAATCCCCATCCGCAGTTCGGACACTCCAGGCATATCGTCTGGGCAGTGCTGCAGTTTTCCATTTCGTGTCCGCATTTCTCACATTTCATGATCTATGTCTCCTTCCCGGTATGTACTTTGAGTCTGCCTGGTTTTGGATAATCTGGAAGCAATACGCCGGTTGCCTTCTGGCACCAGCCGCAAAGCATGTTACGTTGTCTGAGCCATGGATAATCGGTGGGTTATTGGTCATTAAAGTGCTGTATTCCGTGCTTCTGGGAACGCGTCACCGGCATGTCCTTTCCGTTTGTATTAATATACGGGTGATTTTACAAATTCTTTAAGGAATGCACATGGAAGACAACACTGAAATGCAGGCAGGCACAGGCTCTGCAATAGTCTCAATCTACCGGAAGGTTCCTCTTATACTCCAGATCTGCATCGGCCTGCTGCTTGGCATAATTCTGGCGCTTGTCATTCCCGGCGATCAGGTTGTAGTGCCGCTTTTCGGCCAGATGTTCATCGGAGCACTCAAGGGAATTGCACCGATACTGGTCTTTGTACTGATCTCGTCATCAATTGCGAGGCGAGCAAAGGGGCAGCAGACCAATATCAGGCCGATCCTGTTTCTCTACATAATTGACATGCTGCTTGCAGCGGCGCTGGCATTCGCCATGTCGCTCATCTTCCCGAGCACCTTCCCGGATCTCGGTGCGCACGCAGCCGAAGGAGCAGCCCCTAAGTCCATCAGCCAGGTGCTGGTCTCCTTCATCACGAGCGCTGTTGACAATCCCATCCATGCTCTAGCGAATGCCAACTACATATCAATCCTGTTCTGGAGCGTCCTTGCCGGAGTAATGTTCGGCGCTGCAGGGCATGAGACCAAAATCGTGCTGCAGGATCTTGCGGACTGCGTCAGCGGCATTGTGAGGATAATCATCAGGTTCGCTCCTCTCGGCGTAATGGGTCTCGTGTTCAGCGCCTGCACCAAGGACGGAGGCTTCGGCAACCTGCTGAACTACGTTCATGTCCTTGTTGTCCTCGTGGCGACAATGCTTCTCGTTGCCTTCGTTGTCAATGCCATTATTGTTGCAATTGTCACAAGGAAGAACCCGTATCCGCTCATCTGGACCTGCGTTGCCGAGAGCGGCCTTACCGCATTCTTCACCCGCTCGTCTGCTGCCAATGTCCCTGTGAACATGGAGCTCTGCAAGAAGCTCAAACTTCCTGAGTCCACCTACTCGATCTCGATTCCGCTCGGCTGCACCATCAACATGGCAGGCGCCGCCGTAACCATTATTGTGATGACCATGGCGGCCGTAGCCACGAAGGGCATCCAGATTGATCTGTTTTCCGGATTCGTGGTGTGCGTGGTTTCCGTACTCGCTGCCTGCGGCACAAGCGGCGTAGCCGGCGGCTCGCTGATGCTCATCCCTCTTGCTTGCTCAATATTCGGCATCGACAACGACACGGCAATGGAAGTCGTCGGAATCGGCTTCATCATCGGAGTTCTCCAGGACTCCTCGGAGACTGCTCTCAACAGCTCGACTGACGTGCTCCTTACCGCTGCCGCCTGCGAGCGCCAGAAGAGGCTCGGGCAGGAAAAGGCAAAGTAGGCTGTTTTTCAGCATGACAGG
>CACWYF010000247.1 GCA_902765035.1 uncultured Eubacteriales bacterium | reverse complement strand
GGTCTTCCATGAGACTTTTGAACCGTCCGTCACAGAACAATCCTTGACCAGCACGCTCTCCCACTTCATGGAAGCATACGGTTTCCCATCGCTGTCTGATGATTTACCAGTGGCAGTGAAGGAAGTGGTATACGGATTGCCGGACCCGCCCCAGGCTGCGGAGACTGTTGGGTTCGCTGGCTTAGCGATTACAAATTTGCACGTCTGCCAGTCTGACCACAGGATGTTGTTCGGCTTGTATGTTTTGGTTGTCACGGATGCCTTCTTGATCAAACCGCGCACCCTGAACGTGATCAGGTTGATAGTCTTTGTAGTTGCCGGATAATATGAAGATGCTGTCAGCGTGACCGCCTTCGACGTGTCTGTCGTTGACACGTTTGCCACTGATGTCCATGCATTAGAACCATTCAGCGCCCACTGAAGCTGCTGACCGCCTCCGTAGTCTTTGTCCTTAATTTTCCACTTAACTGTGAAAACAAGTCCTTTCCGTGTGACGGTCATGCCATCCGGCGCTTTGGTTTTATAATCTGAAGTGTTCACAAAACTGTCTGTGAACTTAGCCTTTGCTTTTTTCTTCTTTGCCATATCATGCCGTCCTCAAATCTATTTCAAGCTGCCGGACGAACCGGTCTGCAAATTCCTCGCCATTCTCGCGCTCTTCCACGGTGATGTAGTTGGTGATGGTCACGTTGCGGTTTGTAGAACCAACGGCGTTCCGGATGTCGTTCATGAGATTCTGATGACCATAGAGCACCTCGTCACCCTTCTCACCTGCTCCGAAAATAGTCGCCTCTTTGAACAGGAACGGATTGTCCTGCGCTTTTGCGTACCAGTCAATGGAGATAGACGGCTTTGTGCCTTTTCCACCGATGCCCCATGGAGCAGTACCGCCGGATATATTGAAGTGCGGGAGCTTTATGTTGCTGAAAATCTTACCAACTGACAGAGGGAAGAAACCTTTTAGTTTGTTGACAACTCCCGAAATCGTAGACTTTGCCGACTCGATCGGCTGCGTCATCGCGGTCTTTATGTTGTTGAATGTCGTCTTTACGGAGTTAACCATGCTGGAAACACCTTTGATGACGGACTGGATCGTGTTTATTCCGGTCTGCACCGCTGTGACCGCTCCAGTGATTGCCGCACCGACAACAGGCACAACCTTTGCCACGATTGGAGCGACATATGTGTTATATCCGGAGCTGACCTTCTGCATGAAACTTCCAACAGCCTGAACGCCCTGCTGGATGTATGGAAGCATTTTGGTGATGGCCTCACCTGCTGCCACTGCGATCGGGGCGAATGCCTCTGCTCCAGCAACCTTCACGTTCTGCCATGCAAGATCAATCTTTTCGGAATTGGTGAGCGTATCTTCGTAAACGGTATCCAGAGCGCCGGCACTCTCTGTCGTGATGGCATTGTACATGTCCTCAAACGACAGCTGCCCTTTCTGGGCCGCATTGTACATCTCGACACCAGCCTTTGCGCCAAACGTATCAATAGCATCCTGAGCAGTGACTGTGCCGTTTTCCACGCCTTCCACAAACTGAGAGAAACCTTCCTGAGCACTAATGCCTTCTTTCGTCCACTCTGCAACGCCCTTCTTCATGCCGGAGAGGATCGCAGATGTGTTCGCGCCGGTCTTGTCAAAGTTTGCCAGCATGGCAATCGCTTCATCTGTGGAGAATCCCAGCTCCGTGAAGCTCGCAGCGTTTGCCGTGACGCTCTGTGCCAGCTTGGAGACATCCACACCGGCCTGCTGACCTGCAACAGTCAGTTTGTCAAGGACCTCTCCGTAATGCTCCGAGCTGATGCCGGCATTGTTCATCATTTTCGCAACGTCCTGCACGGCTGCGGTCGCATCCTGTCCAGTGACCTTTGCGTACTTCATGGCCGATTCGGATGCCTTCTGCAGCTCCTCACCGTTCAGCCCGAATCGCGTATTTAGCTCACCAACTGCGGACCCGATATCTCCAAAGTCACCGACCACACTGGTGGCAACGTTGTGATAGACCTGTTCCAGATCCTTGGCAGCATCACCTGTCGCACCGGTGGCAATGATGACGTTGTTCATGCCGGCCTGTACTTCGTTGTACATGTCGTTCCCGATCTTGCCGAGTCCGATCAGCGCCGTACCAACAGCAGCAGGCACGGCAAACTTGCCAAGAACTCCAGACATGCCAGACATAAAACCAGATCCGGCTTTTGCGCCTGCCGCATCCGCACCAGCTCCAGCCTGCATGGCAATCTCATTGATCACATTTCCAGCAGATCCGTCTGTCTTCGGTATGATCGTGACATATGCGCGTGCCACCTCTGGACTGTTTGCCATTTATCTCACCTGCCTTTGTTCCACCAATCCCAGAACTCGCTCAGCGGGATCGGGTCTTTTCCGATCGACTGCTTCTGCTTGGGTCTCGGATATGGCTTCGGTCTTGTGCCCTTCTTGGAATGAGCAGCCACAAACACATCAAACAGATCCGCAAGGATGGCGTTTGTCTTGCGCTGGGTATTCCATTCGCCAAACTCATCTTTTGGATCCATCTCTCTGCTCAGTGCCGCATCCTTGGGCAGATAGCTGATAAAACTAATGAGGGCAACAATACCAGCTGCCCCCATTCGTAAATACTCATTAAGTGTGCGCCCTGTCCTTGTCATGAGATCGTACTCAAGAGCACGGTCGTGTTCATCCAGGATTC
>CACWYF010000246.1 GCA_902765035.1 uncultured Eubacteriales bacterium | reverse complement strand
ATTGTATATAAACTATATCTGTTTTTCTGAATACCCCGGCTATCCTTATGCACGCTGTGTAGATAAGTCCGGCAGCATAGATATATGCCACTACCTGTATCGAATCGTTATACAGTCCTCCCATGCCTCGCCGTTGGCTTCTATCATCCCTTTCAGCACAGCCATGCGTCTGGTTTTGTCAAAAATGAATACTCCGACCGTTTTTACGATCGACCAGACACCGAAAAGGATGGTCCCTGCACCGACTATGATCAGCGTATTCTGCCTTCGTCTTAATTCAATTTCTGTCGCGCTGTTCCTAGTTTACAATATGTCCCTCTAATACTTCAGTCATAAGATTTCTCTGGTATACATCCGTCAGCACGCCGAGGAACTGAATATCTCCTTCAGGCAGCGGCTTGTCTTCTGCTTTCAGATTGTCCGGCTTGGTCACACGCAGCTTGCTGCCGTATGCCTCCGTTCCTATGAGTTTGCCCTCTTCATCATAATAGTCGAACAGGAATTCCAGGGAATCTCCCGGCTTGAAGGTCTGAGTGCCCTTCTCCATGAAAGACATCTCATCTTCCGCATAATCATATCCTGTTATATGTCCCGTCACAGCATCATCTTCTCCTTTTACAGGGTCCCATTCGATGTATACTATGATCTCATCTTCTCCGTTCAGGCGTGCCCTTGTTTCTCCGGAGAATACTGTACCTTCTTCAGTCTCCCTCGGTGTCTGGGCATCATAGAAGACCAGATGATCATTGATGTGGATCCACATATCGTCCACGTCGACCATAGGATGACCGTCAGCATCGTTGTCACCGATGTGATCGTTTCCGAGGAATCTCAGTCTTCCGTCCTCAGTCTTCTGGTACACAGCCGTTCTGCAGTCGGCGACTATGTCCCATGTCTCTTCCGGAAGCTGTACCTGCCATCCGTTTCCGGTATCTGTGACCGGGATGTCTATGAGATCAGTCGTAGGATCGTAATTCTCGAATCCTTTTTTATACCAGTCGCTGGATGTGTAATCCGTGTAGGTCAGTTCTTCAAAGAATGTACCTAAATTGCTGTCTTTCTGCTCTTCGAGTTTCTGCTCATGCTCGGCTTTCTTCTGCACAGCAATTATACTGAAAACATCGTCGAACAGGGCAGTCTGCTTATCCAGTTTGAGATTCTTAAGCTCAGTGTTTGTATCGGAATAGTGCCCGATCGTTTTATAAGGCAAAGCGAGCGCCATGCCGTTTATTCCCTCGGCAGCGTCTCTGTTTCTGTATACAACGCAGGCCTTCAGAGCATTGATCGCATCCACCTTCTCCTGCTTGCTGCAGATGGAGTCATTCAGATCCGTATCATCGAGCTTGTCGATAAAGTCGACGAGATCCAGCTGAATATTATCTGCGAATGCGTATGAGTTCATTGCCGCAAGGCCAAGCTCACCAAAGTCCTTCGGATCCTCCTTGATCGCAGCATCAGCCTTCTCGAAGATCCCAGTGACCTTCTCATATGCCGGATTCACCCTTGTCAGGTCGACAAAGGACAGCGTTGTCGCTGTCTGCGCCTCACCGTCATTTGTTGCTTTGTTGAACTGGTCATATGCGGAAACCATGTCTTTTCCGAATTCTTCAGAACTCAGTCCCGGATTCTGCGCAAGTTTTCCGAAAGCAGATGTGTAATACCATCCGAATCCGCCCTCAGTTTCTTCTGAAGCAAGGTAGTAGTCCGAAACAGGTTCCAGTGCTGTAGCAGCCTCGATATCCTGCATCAGACAGGCATCAAATCCCACAACATCAAATTTCACGCCAGACGCTTTCGCAGCTTCCGCGACCTCTGAAACACTGAGACCTGTTCTGTCTCCGGCATCCTTCCTGTGTGCGAGCTGATCAACTCCGTATCCGTACGGCACTCCGCCGCCGTGATCCCACAGTACCAGCATGTATCTGTCTGCAGGATAGTTTTCTGCAGTCCATTTGATGAAGTCTGTAAGCTCTGCAGGGCTCTCCATGGTCTCAATATTGAGGTTCTTATCCATCAGGACTTCCCCGTTTTTGACGGTATATCTGCCGTATCCGCCCTCGGTTATGCCCTGAGTGAACCATCTCCTCGAGCCGCCTGCTTCGAGTACGAAGGTCAGTGCGTCTCCTTTCTTGGTGGCATCCTGCATCATGCGGATGTTGGCGCTTGCACAGCCGATCCTGTCTTCCAGGTCCGCACCTATAATGTATTCCATTACGACAACACTCTTGTCACCGGAATGATCAGGGAAGAACTTTTCCCTGCTTACAGGCATCTGTGCAAGTGAAGCAGCAGCATCGCCCATGGCCTCCTCTCTTGTGACGCAGTTGCCGTCAGACTCTATTCCGCTGCTCTGCTTATACACATCGTTAAGTATCATGTTGGCGAGCGGTCTCGGCGGATACTCTCTTACTGTAATAAAGCCTACTCCGAGTATCAGCGCCGCAAGCTCAGCAGCTGACACTATGAAAACGGTCACTTTGCGCATGCCGTTGATGAATGCGCCGTAGTTTTTTTCCTTTTTGAACTGGAGCGGATGATACTGGCTCTTGCCCAGCCCGAGAATCAGCAGGAAAAGTGTAGGGAACAGAGTCGTCAGGATCGTGTAAGGCACACCGTGTCCAAAGCTCTTTGAAAGGCGGTAGTAAAGCCTTATCAGGAAGATCCAGTATACAACCTGTGCGACTATCATGAATACCTGGCCGG
>CACWYF010000245.1 GCA_902765035.1 uncultured Eubacteriales bacterium | reverse complement strand
CCACTACTGAAAGTAAGAGTGAATGTAGTATCTGTAAGCTGATCTTTCTTATCTGTATTAACTTCAACAACGTCTTTTTTATCAAGAATTTCAGGTGTTATCTCACCCGTCTCCTTGTCTTTTGTGAAGTGAATGATGCGGACTCTGTCAGTATCCTTCGCCGCGAGATCCTTCTGCAGCTCCTTGTCGAACTCAATTCTTACATCCACTGCAGCTTCAGGCTCAACGGTAGCCTTTCCATCGAGGATTGAGATATCATAGAACTTCGCGAAGCTGAAGTCTGCTACCTTCTTGCCATCCTTATCTTCCTGGACTGCAGCAAGAGCATCCTTATACAGCTTTTTATACTGCTTAGCGTATTCCTTCTTCTCCTTATCGATCTCTTCGACCTTGATGCTGGCATCAGCCGGCAGTACGGACTGTGAGTCATCAATGGAGATCTTGACATTGTCGCCTTCATAGAGCAGATTGTCTGCCGTGGATGTACCGGCCTCACTATCATCGGATTCACCCTTAGCAGATGCGTTCTTCTTAGGAGCCTCTTTTCCGTCCTGTTTTGTTACCTTCTGCGCCTCCTCTGCCGACTCATCATTGTTATCTGCTACGGTCTCTTCAGCATCTGACCCGGAATCCGTCTCTGTGTTTTCCTCACTAACAGTCGGTACGGAAATACCACCCTGCTCAGCAGCTTCGTCCTTTTCAAGAGTGAATGCAGGCAATATCAGCAGATAAGTCGTCATAAACACAACAACGCAAGACAGCACTAAAAGTACCGTCCTGCGTTCATGCATGGCGTCTGCAATCTTTTTTATGAAGGTATCAATACCTGTATGGATCCTTCTGTTCATGCTTCTTCCCCTCTATTCCTACCTATCGTTCCGGATTTCTCTCTTCCATTACAGCTTCCCTATAACTTGTCCACCGTAATATATGTCTTCCATCTGTGAGTTATAGCCTGTTGATGCTGATGTTGCGGTCTGCTACTCAGCAGTGCATCCGAGGACAAAATCCGTATCCTCGTCTGACTCATAGCACAGCATGAGATCATTATCTGCCTCGTCCCAGTCCTTGAGATGGAACTGAGTCGTGACTCTGTAGTTGTAACGTACTCCGTCGATATCCGTGAAGGTTACGGTGTCCCCGGGAGCTGCCTTGGCTATCTCCCTGAAAACATCTCCTCTGCCGCCTTTGATGCGAAGCTTGCCCTTGACGGGCGAACCGCTTATGATCGCAGCAAATCCTTCTTCTTCATATCCTGACGCGGCAACAGGTGCCATCAGCTCAAGTGAGGGTATCTCTATGCATCCAACAATATCCACGCCGTCTATCGACAGAGCAGGAAGCGGGTCGCGCCCCTGCCCTGTGGATATTCCTGTCTCTACACCCAGTCCCGGTATCAGAGTCTTCATGGTCTCCATGACCTGCTCCGAGTGCTGTGTCCCCCTATGATGGCTAAGAAATGTGTAGCCTGCGTATGATGCTGCAGCCAGTACGAGCACTGCAGCAATCAGCGCGGCGATCCTATTCTTCGTCCCCGTCGTCCTCTTCGTCCTCGTCGTCGTCTTCATATTCTGCATTTCTGCGTTTTATCAGTGCGATCACAAGAGCTGCAATCAGCGCCAGCAGTCCAGCTCCACCGAGAATGATTCCCAGCAGGTGCTGAATATCGAGCTCGCTTGCCTCGTCCTCAGGCAGCTCTGCCTGAGGAACATCACCGTTGTCGATGTCGACTATGTTAGGAGTTCCTGCTGCAGGTGTGGCATTGTCGCCTATTGCAGTGCCGTTTGCGTTGTTTGCACCGGCACCTGCATTTGCGCCAGCGCCTGCGTTAGTAGCTCCGCCAGCTGTTCTCCTGCCTGTCGTAGCAGCCTGCTGAGCCTGCTCCTCGGCAGTCAGGGTACTCTCGCTGTATACGAAGTTGAATGTGTTATCCCCGCCTTCAACCAGAGTTCTGCTCTGGTTGTATACCTCCGGTGCATAACCTTCTATATACAGATACGAAACTACCAGGTTGTCGCCAGGCATGCCGTAATACTCTTCACTTGGATGCAGCGCATTTCCGTTTGTATCAATGTAGTTGACTGTATAAGTAGTCAGCTTCCCCTTGATTCCATATGCGACAGTGAAGGATTCATCACCCGTGACCTTGAAAGTGTAGCTTACATAATTACGCTTTCCAGGCTCATCGTTGTCATGACCTGCGATCTTGAATCCACGAGGATAATACTTGTACGCTACATCACTGTTAACTACCGGCTTGTAGTTATTGATGTTGATATTGACTGACTGTCCATATTTAAGACCTTCAATTTTCTTTACCGTGGATCCATCGCTGAACTTTCCGGAATCGCCCGAATACAGAGTGATAGTGTATGTGATATTCGCATCAGCATCCTTATTTACTTCATCTCCGTCAGCAGCAAATACTGTGAACGCGCTGAAACTGAGTATGAGGGCAAGGTTAAGCGCTGTGATGATCAGTTTTCTCATCCTCTTCATTACGCTCTACCTCCTTTCCCCTGTGCTGCTTTCTTGTCTCTCTTTCTGCTGAAGAAAGCGAGTATCAGCAACAGAAGTCCGGCAACCAGCCCTATAGCTGACCACATCAGCAGTCTGCTCTGGTCTCCCGTCTTGACGATCTTTCTCGTTTTGCCTCCCAGTTCTACAGCGAATCTCAGGTTGAGTTCTCCGTCTGTATCCATATAGTCATTGACTT